>JANNCZ010000690.1:0-7088 GCA_031387185.1 Burkholderiales bacterium | reverse complement strand
GAAGACGCCGCCGCGCGCGCCGAGAAGCTGCAAAAGACCGATCCGAAAAACGCCAACGCGTTTTACCTGCACGCCTTCGCCCTCGGGCGCTACGCGCAAGGCATCTCGATCGTCAAAGCGCTCAAGGACGGCATCGGCACCAAGGTCAAACACTCGCTCGACAACGCCCTCAAGCTCGCGCCCAAACACGCCGACGCCCACATCGCGCTCGGTGCCTATCACGCCGAAATCATCGACTCGGTCGGCGCGATGCTGGGTGGCCTCACCTACGGCGCGAAAAAAGACATCGGTGAAGACATGTTCACCAAGGCCTTGAAGCTCAATCCTGACTCGGCGATTGCGCGCATCGAAATGGCCAACGGCCTCATCATGCTGCACGGCAAGTCAAAGGTGAAGGATGCCGAAAAGCTCTACGCGGAAGCCGCCAAGTTCAAGGCGCTGGACGCGATGGAGCGCCTGGACGTGGAGCAGGCCAAGGCGGAGCTGGAGTGAAAACTCTTCTGACGGTGCTGGCGGCGCAGGTGGCTCTGGCAGCGGCGGGCTTTGGCAGTGCCGCGCACGCGCAGAACTACCCGAACCGCCCGATCAAATTCATCATCCCGTTTCCGCCCGGCGGTGGACTCGATCACACCGCGCGCACCATCGGGCCCAGGATGCAGGAGGCGCTCGGCCAGCCGCTGGTGATTGAAAACAAGGCGGGCGCGGCCGGCATCGTCGGCGCGGAGTATGCAAAGAACCAGCCTGCGGATGGCTACACGATTTTTCTCGGCAACACCGGCACCATGGGTCTTTACCCGGCGCTGTACGAAAAGCTGCCGTATGACGCGCGCAAGGATTTCGCGCCAGTGGGCCAACTCGTCTCCAACACGCTGGTCGCGGTGGTCAACGCGCAAGTGCCGGCCGCGACGCTCGGTGAATTCATCGCGTGGGCCAAACGCAATCCGGGCAAGGTGTCCTACGCCTCCGGCGGCAGCGGTGCCATCACCCATCTGGCCGGCGAGATGTTGAAGGTGCAGGCCGGCATCGACATGCTGCACGTGCCGTACAAAGGCAGCGCACCGGCCGTCACCGACTTGATCTGCGGCCAGGTGCATTTGTTGATCGATGTGGCGGCGGTGTCGCAACAGCACGTCAAATCCGGCAAGTTGAAAGCGCTCGCGGTGACCAGCGCGCGCCGCAACGCCGGCTTTCCCGACTTGCCGACCTTTGATGAGGCCGGTCTCAAGGGATTTCAGGCGATTGGCTGGCAGGGCATTTTGCTGCCCGCAGGCGCGCCCAAAGAAGCCATTGCCAAACTCGCTGACGCGATTCAGAAGACGATGGCAGACGCCGGTGTGCGCGAGAAATTTCAGGCAGTCGGGTCAGAAGCGACGCCCACTACGCCGGAAGCCTTCGGCGCATTTATCGACGCCGAGATCGGCAAATGGGCGCGCATCGGCAAGGCGGCCAACGTCAAGATTGAGTGAACTGGCCGGCGGGCATCGGGCTGCAAGCCTCTCTGGGAGCCACTCTTGGAGACACGAGTGCCAGGATTGGCTCCCAGAGCGCCTCTCCGGCTGGTTGATGCGCGGCTACATCTTCAGCAGGATTTTCCCAAAGTGTGCATTGGCGCGCATGTGCTGTTGTGCGGCCTCGGCGTCATCGAGCGCAAAGGTGCGGTCGATCGGCAATTGCAATTTGCCCGCCGCGATGTCGTCCCACAAATCGGCAGCCATCTTGCGCGTGAGCTCGCGCACTTCATCGAGTGAGCGCGAGCGGAAGGTCACGCCGATGAAGTGGATGCGTTTCAAGGCATGCACGCCGAAGTCGATCTCCGCAGCATTGCCACCGAGACGCCCGACATTGACGATGCGCGCGAGGGTTGCGCAGGCTTTCATGCTCTGCGCCACGGTCTTGCCCGATACCTGATCGACCACCACGTTGACGCCCTTGCCGCCGGTGGCCTTGAGCACCTCGTCGGGCCAGGCATCGTTGCCGGTGTCGATGGCCATATCGGTACCAAACTCCTTGAAGCGCGCGCGGTGCGCGGCGTTGCGTGAGGAACCGATCACAAATTTTGCGCCCCTGAGTTTGGCGATCTGTAGGCCCATCAAGCCGACGCCGGCGCTCGCGCCCTGGATCAGCACGGCGTCGCCTGCCTGCATGGCACCGTTGACGATGAGAGCATCGTGCATGGTTTGCAGGGCGAGCATGGCGACGGCCGCTTGCTCGTCACCGAGCGCCGCCGGGGCCGGCAACACGCGGCCCCAGTCAGTCACCGCGTATTCGGCATAGCCGCCCGTGCCCGGCCCGGAGCACATGACACGGTCGCCCGCCTTGGTGTTTTTCACCTCGGCTCCGACCGCCACCACGTCGCCGCACCAGTCCATGCCGGGAATGCTTGGCGGGCCGCCGGCCGGGCGCGCGGTGTGCATCAGATCGGCGCGGTTGAGGCCGCAGTAGCGCAGCTTGCACAGCACTTCATTGGGCTTCGGCGTGGGACGCGGCACTTTGCGGAGGTCAAGTGCGCCGCCGGTGGTGACGGCGGCTTTCATCATCGGTTCAGACATGTTGGTTTCCCTGTGTGAAAGTGCGGCGCGCGGCTGGCGCGAATGAAATAGGTTCAGGCGTTCCTGGCTGGTGCCATCGCCACATTCTGCGTCGCTTGGCCGCCGCGCAGGGTACACCGGCGACTGCTGCGTGGCAGGCCAGCTTGTCAGAGCAGCGCGTCATGGCAGCCTGGCGGCGTAGGCCATCCAGTCGCCCGTTGCAATCTGGCGCGTGAGCGGCGTGGTTGCCGGGTTGGCGGTGTAGAGCGTGACGTCGACGGTGGCCGTGGCGGCAGCGCCCACTGTCTCCACCTGCGTGGTGACTTTGAAGTAAGCGCCATTGGGCCGCTGCGGCGTGACCGGGTCTTCGAGCGCATCGAGCGCGGGCCACGCGTGCGGCGGCAAGGCGTAGATTTCGCCGGTGACCCAGCCTGCGGTAGCGTCAAGCACCAGTGAAGGCCAGCGCCCGTTCACATCGTAGAGCCGGCCACGCACACGCGCGGCAGTGACGAAGCGCGCGTCCGGCGCAATGCGCGCGATGTCGTTGCTGCCGCCGCGCCGCAGCGTGCCGTAGACGAACAGCGCTGAAGTCTTACCTCCTGGCACGCGCGAGCAGGCCTTTCTTTTTCATGCGCGGCATGGGCGCAGCGGGAATGGGCGCGCCGTCTGCCCGGTCCGCCGCCGTGGTTGATGCGCTGCTGTCCGCCTCCACGGCAAGGTCCTTGAGACGCATCACATGCGGTGCGGGCTTTGTTTTTTTCGCCGGTTTGTCTTTGGCAGGTGGTCTGTGAGCCTTGGTGGAAGCGGGTGTTGAAGGCATGTCGTCTGAAACGCTTGGTGGGAGCGGTTCCTCAGTCGATGTTGTATTCATCGCCACCTCAATGCCCTCCGGCAGCACACCTTCGAGCAGCAGCCAATACACCAGCTTCTCCAATTCGGGCGCGAAGCGATTGACGATGGCTTGCGGGTCGTCCACAAACTTGTGGTCGGTGACCAGACCGAACTGCACCTGGCCGTTGTACGAGAGGATCGATACGCCGATGCCGATGTCACCCGACTGCGGCACCCAGAACATCTGCTGCGCGAGCCGTGCGCCAGCCATGTGCAGCGCCTGCTGCGGGCCGGGCACATTGGTCATCACGGCCGAGCCTTTGGACGAAAACATGTCGAGCACCTGCTTCTGGATCGTGCGCGGCAAAAAACCAACGGTGCCGAGAATGCCCATCGACAGCGCCGCCTGATACGAACTCTTCAATTCATCCATGCGGCGCTTGACGTCATACAAACGCACGAAGGGGTTTTCGATGCCGACTGGCAGCACCAGCGCAACGAGGCCGAAGTGATTGCCGAGTTTGTGCTCGGCGCCGCGCGGGCGCAGATTGACCGGCACAAAGCCGCGCACTTCAATGCCGGAGGTAGCGTCGCCCTTCTCCGCGAGATAACTGCGCATCGCGCCCGCCACACTCGCCAGCAGAATGTCGTTCACTGACACGCCCAACACCCTGCACACCGCCTTGATGTCGGTAAGCGGCAGCGGCGCGCTCCACGCCACGTGCTTGACGGCAGAGGGCGTGCCCTTGAAACGCGTCTGCGAATCATTGGGCATCGTCGCCAGCTCGGCAATCTCGGCGGTGACGGCGGCGGCAATCTTCGCGTAGTCGGCGAATTTTTCCGGGTTGGACATCATGTCCATGTAGCGCGAGGCAACGCCGCCCGAGACCGCGAGTGCCTTGCTGGCTGCGTCGGACAGTGGCGCGAAAAACTGCTCCATCGGGTCCATCTCCGCGCGTGCAGCACGCCGGGCTTCGCGCTTTTCACGGGTGCGGCGCAGGCCGTCGGGCTCCTCGCCCTCTTCGGGCGCATCGGGCGCTTCGTCGAACAGCGAATACATCACGCCGATCAATGCGATGCCGTCGGCGATGCAATGGTGGATGCGGATGATGAGGGCGTGACCGACCACGCCATCGCCTTCGTAACGCTCGACCACCGTCATGTGCCACAACGGCTTGTTGAAGTCGAGCGACTGCGTGGTGAGCGCCGCGACGTATTGCTCCAGCGCCTCCTTGTTGCTGGTGCCTGCTGCGTATGCACCGGCCAGGTTCACCACATGCACATGATTGCCGATGTCGAAATGCTCATCGTGTACCCAGTAGGCTCCCGACGGGTCTTGCAGCACACGCTGGCGAAACCGGGTGTAGCGCGACAGCCGCGCCTCCAAAGTGCGCTTGATGCGCGCCACGTCGGCCGGGCCATCAAACATCATCACGCCAACGATCATCATCAGATTGACCGGCGTATCCATGCGCAGCCATGCCGTGTCGACGCTCGACATGCGCTCGCGGTTTTTCATTTCCTCGATTTTGCCGAGCGCATTGCCGGCCAGCTTATCGAGCGGCAGGCGATCCAGCGGCAGCCGGCTGGAAAGATACGGGGCGAGCTTATCGAGCGGCAAGCTGCCCGCAAACTTTATCAATTGATCGAGCGCAGTCATGACGTGTCTCCGGAGGTCTTGTTTTGCAGGATGGTAGCTGATGTACCGCCGGTTCGGGCTAGAATTCCCGTGCCTGGCACTCTGCGTTGTCTTCTTCTTTTCGACGGGCAAACCTGCCCAGCCAATCCGTCGCCCGCCGTGCATCACTCACCTTCAATCACCGTCCCTTACCAACCATCCATCACCTACTATTCGTCACCTACTATCCGTCACCCCCCATCCGTCACTCACCATCAAAGGAGCGCATCATGGCCGATATCAAAGCCGCATTCGAAAAAGCCGTCAAAGAATCCAAAGAGCTTCCCGAGAAGCCCGACAACCAGACCCTGCTGCAAATCTACGGCTTGTACAAGCAGTCTACCGAGGGTGACAACGGCGGCAA
Organism: Burkholderiales bacterium; assembly: GCA_031387185.1. Classification (GTDB taxonomy): domain Bacteria; phylum Pseudomonadota; class Gammaproteobacteria; order Burkholderiales; family JAEUOS01; genus CANJDH01. The sequence goes on along the minus strand of JANNCZ010000690.1, from coordinate 1,687 downwards.
ACGCCCCGGCTTCACCGACATGGTCGGGCGCATGAAGTTTGATGCGTGGGCCGAGCTGAAAGGCAAGAGCAATGACGAGGCGATGCAGGAATACATTGATCTGATCGAGTCGCTCAAAGACTGATCGAATCGGCCAACGGGTGGGGCACGGAAATGGTCTTCACGGCGAACGGCGCACCGCCTGATTGCTTCAGTCTCACTTGCCGCAATGGCGCGCGCAGAAATGAGTCAACGATGATGATTGCTCCGGCGCGACACTGTACCCATTTGGTTCTGTGGGTTCTGTGGGTTCTGCTGGGTCTGCACGTTTGGCTAGGCACGTCCGTTGCAGCGCTTGCGCAGGACTACCCGAACAAAACCATCCGCATCGTCGTCCCCACCGCGCCCGGTGGCGGCTACGACTTGGTCGGTCGCCTCATGGCGGACAAGATGCAGCCCCTGCTCGGCCAGCCCGTGGTGGTCGAGAACCGCACCGGCGCTGGCACGCTAGTGGGCACGCAGTCAGTAGCGACTGGGCCGGCCGACGGCTACACGCTCGTGGTGGGCGGCCTCGCCAACATGGCCTTCAACACCGGCCTCTACAAAGACCCGCGCTACGACCCGGCGGTTGACTTCACCCCGGTCGCGCTGATGGGCGTGTTCACCTACACGCTGATCGGGCGTAAAGATTTGCCGTACAACTCGCTCAGTGAAGTGCTCGCCTACGCACGTGCCAACCCAGGCAAGCTCACCATCGCCTCGGCCGGCACCGGCACGGGTCAGCATGTGGCGGCGCTGATGCTCAAAAATCTCGCCAAGGTGGACATCACCGAGGTACCGTACAAAGGGGCGCAGGCGGCCTATACCGACGTGATGGGCGGGCGTGTCGATCTTTTTTTCGACAACACCACCACCGCACAACCGTTTGTCGAGAGCGGGCGCGTCAAGGCCTTCGCCACCTCGGGTGCCGCACGCGATGCCTTGATGCCCACCCTGCCCACTGCGCAGCAAGCCGGTGTCGAGGCGCTGGTGCTCGATAGCTGGATTGGCTTGTTCGCACCAGCGAAGACGCCGGCACCCGCGCTCGACAAATTACGCGGCGCGATGGCCAAGGTGGTGCAAGCGCCGGATCTGCGCAAGCGCCTCGAAGGCAACGGCTGGCGCTTCCTCGACATGGCACCGAAAGAGACCGAAAGTTTTGTGCGCGCCGAAGCCGTCAAGTGGCCGGCGTTTTTACGGCAGGCGGGGATCAAGCCGGAGTAGCGCTGACTGCACCCCTGGCGGGCACATATTCAATCGCCACGCTGCTGCCCAGAGAAAGCCGTAGAGTACGAAGCTGGCCGCAAGGCGGTGTGCGCCATGCGGTTTCCCTCTCAGGCACGAATGCCGGGTGTGATCCCTGTCGCAAACCCCGCCGTAGCCGCCGTTGCACGCGATTACTCAAAGCGCAGCTTGGTCTCCTTGACGAATTTTTCCCAAAATTCGTATTCCTTGCGCCAGAACGCATCGAGCTCCTGCGGCGTGCTGCCCACGATTTCCGCGCCAATGCCGGCGATGCGCTGCTTGATATCCGGGTCGGCCAGGGTCGCCAGAAAATCGCGATTGAGGCGTGCGATGACGGCTTCGGGCGTGCCGGCCGGCGCGAAAATGCCGATCCAGCCGTAGGCTTCAAAACCGGGGAAGCCGCTCTCGATCATGGTCGGCACAT
>JANNCZ010000170.1:0-4655 GCA_031387185.1 Burkholderiales bacterium | reverse complement strand
ACCGGATGCGGCGTTGTTGATGGTGGGCATGGTGTGCTCCTTGTGGGTAAGGACGGGGTTCGGGACAAGCTGCGGCGTGGATGGGGTGTGCTTGGGGTGTGCTTGTGGTGTGGGTGCGGCTCAAGCCATGCCAAACCGGCCCATGCCAGTGGCAAAGAAGGTTTCAAGATCGCGTTCTGCCGCCGCGGCGCTGACATCAAATTCTTCAGCGAGGCGCTGTGCAATGGCAGCGCTGGTCAAGCCATCGCGCTGCCAGCCAAGCACGGCGAGCGCGGTGTCGTTGGCGGTGAACCATTCGCCACTCGATGAGCAGAAGCCAAAGCCGCCGCCCAGCCATTCGATGGCGGCGGGGGACGAGGATGCGGGGGGTGCGCCGTGCGCCAAGGCCGTGTGGGACAAGCCGGGCGTGGCGGCAGTGCGTGCGGCGCTCGTTGCGGCGGCGCGGGCGGTTGCGGTGCTGCGTGCAGTGCTGGTCGGGTTCATCTGTGTTCTCCAAATGCCGGATGGCATGGATCACACAGTAGAGAAGCGCACAGTCCATTGCGAGCGGATTGTGGTGAATCCGGGGCGGGCCGGGACGAACGCGCCCAAGCGCGGGATGAACCTGACTGCGCGGCGAAAATCAAATTCCGGCCGGAGTGCATACCAACGTGAATTACGTCACATCCTGCCGCATTTGCACGCGCTCATTCACTGATTTCGTGCACTGCCCCTCCCTGGAGAAGCATGGGGGACAACGATTTCAACCATGTATGCCATATACAATGGCTTATACCAACGGTTTCCCGCTCGTGGCCTGAATCGCATTTCGCCGTTTTCAGTCAGCCAGATCAACCACGGCGGCGGCCATCCCCGTTAGACTACGCACGGCAACCATCAGACTCTGACGTCATGACGCTGAACACAGACCATCTCAAGCGCTGTCTCGAAACACTGCGTTCTTCGCTCGCCTTTTACGAACGTGCAGCACCTGAGAGCATCGATCAGGAAGTCTATCGCAACGCCATCGTCAAGGGCTACGAACTGGCGCAGGAAACCAGCTTCAAGCTTCTGAAAAAGGCGTTGCGCGACTACGGCCACAGCGCCAAGAATCTCGACGCCACGCCGGTAAAGGAATTGTTGCGGCTCTCCGCCACCCACGGTCTGCTGACACTGGAGCAGGTGGAGCGCTGGTTCAAGTATCGCGACAATCGCAACAACACTGCGCATGACTACGGTGAACAATTCGCCAAGGAAACGCTGGTGCTGATGCCCAGCTTCGTCACCGATGCGGCAAGTCTCGAAGCCATCCTGCGCACCCGCTTCGGCGAAGGAAAAAGCTGATGTCTGCCGTCGCCCCGGTCAGGCTGGATCTGCGGCCACCGCATTTGGCGCTGCTGCGGCAGTTGCTGCGGCAGCATCTGCCCCAAGCAGAGGTATGGGCCTACGGCAGCCGCGTCAATGGCGATGGCCACGACGCGAGTGATCTTGATCTGGCCGTGCGGCAGCCGGCCAACCTGATACAGGCAACGCCACACCTCGAAGACTTGCGTGAGGCCCTGATGGAAAGTGATCTGCCAATACGCGTGGACGTGACCGACTGGGCGCGCATGCCGGCCAGTTTTCAGCGCGAGATCGCGGGGCACTATGTTGTCGTGCAGGGGCAGTCGTAGGCGCTGCAGTGCCACGGCGATACCGGTCGCCCCAGAGCCGTTGCGGCGTGGCAGATTTGCCGCTCAGTTTGCTGATCGTTGTGCCAATCGGCGTACCGGCAGGTGTGCCAGTCAGGGTAATCCAGCCGGTACGCCGCACAAACGCTCAACCAGCGCTCCCGCTTGGCTCGGGAGTACATCGCCCCGCCACACCACGTGCTGATCGGCGCGGCACAGCACCAGCTTGTGCCGGTAGGCATCCGGCAGTGCGTCACGCGGCACCGCGTCGAGCACCAGCAGCGGCATCTGGCGCGCCTCAGCCGCCTTGACCAGCGGCGCGACATCCAGCCCGGCGTCCAGACGCAACAAGGTGTAGCCAGGGCCAAACGTGTCGTAGAGCGAGCGGCCATCGGCCAGCCAGAAGTGCGGCACGCGGCAGCCTGGCACGGTGGAGGGCGTGAAGCTGCCCATGGTGTAAGCGGGTGGCGCTTCGTCATCGGCGACGACTATCGGCGAGCCCGAGTAGTAGTAGCCGAAGTTAAGGCCGGCACAGCAGAACTGCTGCACATTAAGGTCGTAGGCCTCTCGCCCCACTTGCGCGCGCACGGCATCTCCGACCGGCCCTGGGGCTTCAATATCGACCGGCACGGCACCGCGCGCGCGAATCATTTTTTGCGCGTGGTCCATCGCGAAGCGCGAGACCTGTTCCGTGATCGGCTGGCGCTCGGCTTCGTAGGCGTCGAGAATGCCTTCGTCAGCCCAGCCTTGTAGGCGCGCTGCGAGCAGCCACGCCAGATGGGTGGCGTCGGCAATACCGGCGTTCATGCCGTAGCCGGCATACGGCACCCACAGGTGCGCGGCATCACCTGCGATGAACACGCGCCCATTGCGAAAGCGCTGCGCCACCAGACGGCGGCCAACCCAGTCTTCCCTGCTGATCACGTCGTAGTGAAAATCAGCGCCCACGCCAAGAATGTGGCGGATCGATTGATCGCGATCGACCGAGTCGAACTCGGGTTCGCTCGGGTTGAGATGGTTGTGGATCAGCCAGGTTTCTTTTCCGTCCACGGTGAACACCGTGCCGCAGCGGCGCGGGTTGACCGCGTAGGTGCTCCAGGCCGGCTTGCCGGGAATCATCGCGCGCAGTTGCGGCGCGCGGATGTAAGTCGACTGCACACGCTGGATTACAGCAGTGCCTTCAAGGCGCGTGCCCATCGCCGTGCGCACCATCGAGCTGCCACCGTCACACCCCACCAGATAGCGCGCCTGGATGGCACGCGTGGCGCCGGTGTCGAGATCAAGCAGCTCAGCGCGCACGCCATCGGCATCCTGCGTCAAGCCGGTCACCTGGGTGCGGTTGCGCAGTGTGACTGCGGGCAGCGATGCCGTGTGTTCGAGCAGGATCGGTTCGAGAAACAATTGGTTGATGCGATGCGGCGGCTCAGGCGTGGGCCACCAGCCATCAGGGCCGCTGGTATCGGTGTAGCGGTCGCGCCGGCAGGGAATCGGAATGCGGGTCAGTTCGATGCCGGTTACCGAAGTACGAAACACCGCGTCATTCGGGTAATCCTCGGGCAGGCCGGCATGGCGCAGCTTGTGCGCCACGCCAAGCCGCCGGAACTGCTCCATGCTGCGCGCGGCCACGTGGTTGCATTTCACGCTGGGCGGCTCTGCGTAGCGGCGTATTTCGGCAATCGTGACCTTGAGGCCCGAGCTTGCGAGGCTTATCGCCAGCGTCAGGCCAACCGGCCCTGCGCCCACCACCAGCACGTCAGCATCGTCACGTTGCGTCATGTCTTACTCAAGTTTGATACCAGCATTTTTGATGACCTGCGCCCACTTGACGATCTCTGACTTGATATAGGCCTCGAACGATTCCGGTGAGCCGGGTGGTGGCGGGTCAGCGCCGGCATTGCGCATGCTGTTCTTGAACCCTTCGTCGCCGAGTGCGGCAGTGATCTCGGCGCTGAGCCGCGCGATGACCGGTGCAGGCGTACCCGCCGGCGCCACCATCCCGAGCCAGCCAATCGACTCGAAACCGGCGAGGTCAATTTCCGCCACCGTGGGCACATCAGGCAATTGCGGCAGGCGCTTGGCGCTGGTCACCGCGTAGGCCACCAAACGCCCCGAGCGAATGTGCTGCATCGCCGACGGCATGTCAGCCACCGCCAACGACACCTGGCCCCCAATCACATCAACCACCGCCGGGCCGGAGCCGCGATAGGCCACCTCGTTGAATTTGACCCCGGCCATCTGCGCAAACAGTTGCGAAGTGAGGTGCATGGCCGTGCCGTTGCCGCCATGCGCCATCGACAACTTCCCCGGCTGGGCACGCGCCAGTGCAATCAGCTCACGTTGCGATTTCGCGGCCACGCCGGGGTTGCCGACGATCACAAAAGGAATCGCCACCAGCAGACTGACGGGTTTGAAATCCCTGACCGGATCAAACGGCATGTTCGGATACAAACTGACGTTGGCCGAGAGACCGCCGGCAGCGCCAACACCCAGCGTGTAACCGTCAGGCGCTGCCTTGGCGACCAGCGCGAGCCCGATGTTGCCGCCCGCGCCCGGCCGGTTTTCAACCAGCACCTGCTGCCCCATTTTTTCGGTCAGGCGCGTCGCCAGCAAGCGTGCCACCACATCAGTGCTGCCGCCGGGCGGAAAGGTGACGACGATGCGCACTGGTTTGTTCGGGTACTCGCTTGGGGTCTGGGCTTGCGCAGCGCCCGTCGCCATCACCATCCCAGCGAGGGCGGCGCAACACGACAATGCAAGTCTGAGTCCGCTCATGATGGTTTTTTCTCCTTGCTTGACGGCTGGCTGAACGCGCCCGTTGTGCAGCTTATTGGTACTGCTCAGTAGTGCGGCTCAATACGCTGCTCAGTGCCCAGCGCAGTGCGCCGCTAACTGCACAGCGCCCTGATGTCTTCCGGCACCGGGATCGCCTTGATACGCTCCGGGTCGTCCGGATGCTTGATGACGAAGGCGCGCACTTCGGTGCCTTCGCAGATCAGCGTGTCACCG
>JANNCZ010000165.1:0-2771 GCA_031387185.1 Burkholderiales bacterium | reverse complement strand
GGCTCCTTCATCTGGCTGCAAACCGTCGGCCGCCACATGATCGAGCGTGCCAAGGCAGGGGAAAAATTTCCCGGTTCCATCGTCAACATTTCATCCGATGCCGGGCGCAAAGGCTCGATCGGGCAGATCAATTACGCGGCGGCGAAGTCCGGCATGTTCGGCCTGACGATGACGGCGGCGCGCGAGTGGGGCCGCCATCAGATTCGCACCAACACCGTGTGCTTTGGTGTGGTCGAGACGCCGATGACCGAAGTGATTCGCGGTGAGAAATTTCGTGACGGCATGCTGGCGCAAATTCCGATGGGGCACTGGAGCACGCCCGAGGAAGTGGTCAAGACGGTGGTGTTCCTGCTCTCGGATGCGTCGTCGTATACGACCGGGCAGCACATCGCCATCAACGGCGGGTATCACGTCTCGGTGTGAGGGCGTCATGATCGATTACGACAAACTGAAAAACTGGCGCTCACCACCCGTGCGTCACAGCTACACCGCGAAGGATGTGATGCTCTACGCGCTCGGTGTCGGCATGGGCCAGGATCCGCTCGACCGTGACGAGCTGCGCTATGTGTACGAGCGCGACCTGCGCGTGCTGCCGAGCATGGCGGCGGTGCTGGCTTCGCCGGGGTTTTGGGTGCGCGACAACCCGGAGCTGGGCATCGACTTCGTGCGTCTGGTGCATGGCGAGCAGACCATTACGCTGCATCAGCCGCTGCCGGTAGCCGCGACCGTGATTGGCGAAACGCGTGTGACGCGCGTGGTGGACAAAGGCGAAGGCAAGGGTGCGCTGGTGTATGCGGAAAAACGGCTCACCGATGCAGCGACTGGGGCGTTGCTGGCCACTACCGGCTCGGTCACGTTTTGCCGCGGCGATGGCGGCTTCTCCGGCGGGCGTGGCGCTGATGCGCCCGCGCCGCCGTTGCAAGCGACGCCGGATACCGTACCTGATGTTGCGCTGGAATTTGTGCTGCGGCCCGAAGCGGCGTTCATCTATCGTTTGTCGGGCGACATCAATCCGCTGCATGTTGATCCCGATGTCGCCGCCAAAGCAGGCTTCTCCAAACCGATCATGCATGGGCTGGGCACTTACGGGGTGGCGTGCCGGGGATTGGTCAAGGCGTTTTGTGATTTCGATCCAGCGCGTTTCAAGTCGGTCAGCGCGCGCTTCTCGGCACCCGCTTATCCGGGTGACACGATTGTGTTGGAGTGCTGGCGTGGCGGCGAGGGCGGCAAAGGTAGTGCCGGTGGCAGCATCGCGTTCCGTGCGCGCGTGCCGGCGCGCGATGCCACGGTGTTGAGCCACGGCCATGCGCACTGCGTTTCCAAGTGATGACCAGCCGGAAACCCTTGGTGGAAGCGCTTTAATGGCACATGCAGTGCTGAAAGTGTTGGTGGGAGCGGCTGTTGGCGCTTCTACCGGTAGAAAGCATGGTTGAAGCGGCCACACCCTGGCGTCAGGCGCGCTTCACCCGCGCGGCCGGGCTGGCGTGGGTGGGTGCGGGTGACGACGGCGTTCACCTGCGTTTGCCCTGCGCCAGTGGCTTGCGTGATGCAGCGGGTGCCATCGACTCGCGCGCCATTGTGGCCATGCTCGATCACGTGGCGAGTGCGGCGATTTACCGCGTGATCCCGGCGGCGACGCCAATCGCCACGCTGGAGTTGCGCGTTGCGTTCGCGCGCGCCGCATCGCCTGGTGGTGCGCTCACCTTGCATGCGCGCACGCCGCACATCGCGGGCGGTGTGGCGCTGGTCGAAGCGGGCGCATGTGATGAGGCCAGCGGCACCGTCGTGGCGCAGGCTTCAGGATCGTTTTACGTCGGCGCTTCGCCCGGCGGAGACACCGAACGCAGCGACACCGGTGAAGAAGCGCTGCACGAATTGGGCAAGCAGACCGCAGCGCACTTCGATTCTTTTGAGTCGTTCGCGGGTTTGTTGCGTGATAACGCCGGCGCGCCGGCACCGCAAGACAGCGCGACAGCCGGCGCACGTGTGGTGCGTCTGCCCTTCGCCACCCGCCTGATCGGTGCTGAGTCCTTGCCGGCCCTGCACGGCGGTGCGGTGGCTGCCGTGCTGGCGACTGCCGGTTGTGATCTGGCAGCGGGCGAGAGCGCCCATCACCTCGCAGTGCTGACGGTGCAATACCTGCGCGCCGGCCGCGCGGAAGAAACGCAGGCACGTGCCGTGTTTGACAAGCGTGGCGGGCGCGCCAATTTTGCCTCCGTCATCGCCACACAAGCGAACGGCACACGCGAAGTCGCGCGGGCGCAGTGCATTTTTGTTGCGGGAGCTTGAGCATGACCGGGCCAGACCTTTCCAATCCGGTCATCCTCGGCAACGAGCTGGTGTCCGCCAAGGCATTCGCCGATGGTGCGCGCATTCATCGTGCGCTCGACTACCTGCGCGCGCAGCGCCGGCCGGTGTGGGTCACGCCGGACAACTTCCGCCCGTTCTGGGCGGTGGGCAAACACGCTGACATCATGCAGGCGTCCACCGATCAGTCGAGCTGGATCAACCGGCGCCGCTTGACCTTGATGAGCCGTGCGCAGGAAGCGGCGGCGTTCAAGGGTGCGGAGCGCTACGGCGCGGTGCTGCGTACGCTGATTCACATGGACGAGCCGGATCACAAGCATTACCGCGCGGTGACGCAAGGCTGGTTCAACGGCGGCGCGGTGCGTGCGCAGCAGGCGATGCTCGATGCGCTGGCCGATGAATACTTGGCCAAACTTGACGCTGCTCTCGATGCGCCCGGCGCACGCAGCGGCACCATCGACTTC
>JANNCZ010000141.1:0-10846 GCA_031387185.1 Burkholderiales bacterium | reverse complement strand
CAGAGCCATCGAGGTTTTTGGTCCACTCGCCATCGGGGCCAAATTCAATGATGCGCACGACGGTGCCGTTTTTTGGCGGCTCCAGGGTGAGCGGGCGTGCCGTCGGATCAGGGTCATTGCCGACAAAGCACGGCGTCTGATCAGTGATCCACAAATTGGCGAGGTGATAGCCCACGCGTTTGGGGTTGGTATGCACCGAAGGCGCTGCGCCATCTTCGGTGAAGATGGCATTGCCTTCGGCATCGTGCCCGGTCACGATGCGCCGCACGTAGCCTTGTTCGCCGGGTTGTTTGGCTGCTGACATGCTGTGTCTGCGTCTGTGTCTGTGTCGTTTGTCCGCGCCAGATTACTTCTCGTCAACGATGGTGTTCATCAAGACGCCCATGCCATCGACTTCAATTTCGATGACATCGCCAGGCGCCATGAACACCGGTGGGGTGCGCGCGTAGCCCACACCAGCCGGGGTGCCGGTGATGATGACGTCACCCGGTTCGAGCGTCATGCACTCAGTGATGATGACGAGGGACTCAACGATGTTCCAGAGAAAATCCTTGGTGTTGGCGTCCTGCATGATCTTGCCGTTGAGGCGCGACTGGATGCGCAGCCCTTCGCAACCGGCGGGCAGCTCATCGGGCGTGATCAGCCAAGGGCCGAAGCCGCCGGTAGCGTCAAAGTTTTTACCGAGCGTCCACTGCGTACCGCGGCGCTGGTAATCGCGGATCGAGCCGTCGTTGTAGAGCGAATAGCCGGCCACGCACGAGAGCGCGTTGGACTTGGTCAGGTGCTTGGCTTTGGTGCCGATGATGACCGCAATCTCGGCTTCGTAGTCCAGCTTGGGTGAGCACTTGGGGCGGATGATTGGTTTGCCGTGCGCTACTTGCGAAGTTGCGCCGCGCATAAAAAAGCTCGGATGGTCAGGACGGTCGCGTCCGCCTTCCTTGGCGTGGTCGGCATAATTGAGGCCGATGCAGATGATCTTGGGCGGATTCGGCACCAGAGGCAGCAGGTCAAGGTTTTTCAGCGGCGTGGTCGCCGCGCCCTTGCGTTCACCCAGCGCTTTTTTCAGATCAGCCAGGGCATTCGGGCCGAGTTGCAAAATCTCGACAATATCGGTGGGCCAATCGGGCATGAGGTCCGAGACGTTGACAACGGCATCGGCGCCGGACATGACACCGGTGTGGGCCTGACCATCTTGTTGATAGCTGATGAGACGCATGAAAACTTCCTTTAGTGATGAGGAGCGCGATAGAGGGCTGGCGTACCAGCGGATGCAAACTGCCGGGTGAGGAATTGCGGAGCGGTTAGCAGCCCGGCATTTTAGCCATTGGCTCGTGCGCATGCGCTCGCTGCAATGCCCCCAGAAATGACTGCTGCATGCATGCGCGGCAGACCAACGCTCGCGCAAGACCTCAAAACGCGCGCCATCACGCCGGATGGTAGGCCGCAAACACCTTGTTGGAATTGAAGATGTGAGTCTCGACAAACGCGCTCCAGTCGAGCGTGGCGCCGAGTTCCTGCATGGCGCCGAGCAGCGGACACCAGTTAAGCACTTCGTGCTGACCCGCGTCTTCAAATGTCTTGGTGGTCTGGGCGTGCCACGCGGCGTAGTCGCCCCCGGTCATCGCCTCATACAGCGTGCGGTCACTCGGCGTATCGGGCCGCAAGCGCCAGGTGCGGTCACACAAAAACGCGTGTGACCAGCTTGACGACGCCACCAGCGCGACGCGCCACGGCGACGCACGCAGCACGCGCGCGGCGGCTGCGCCCATGTCCATCAAGCGCGCCGGTGCAGGCGAAGGCGGATCAAGGTCCAGCGCATCATTGATGTTGGTCAGAAAGCCACGCGCCGAAATCACCTTGCCGCCATAGCAGTTGACCGGGAAGGCAATGGTGGGGTAGTCCCAGCCTTTACGGTCATAGTCGAGATACAAGATCGCATTGGTGAAGGCGTGCGCTACGCTCGGATGGTGCAGCGGCTTGTAGGCGTAGGCCACATCAAACCCGGCTTGCAGCAGGCCGCTGGCGAGATGTTTGCCGATGTCGCGCCGCCCGCGCAGACGGTAGTGTTTGTCCGGCCCCTCACCCCACGCGTTGGGCTTGCTGCCTTCCATCATCGACGAGCCTTGCGCATGCCGCCATGGATAGAGATCGAGGTCGTCGTACGCACACACCGTGTAGGGCGGGATCACGTCTTCACGAAAATTTTCGTATTGATCATCGCCCCAGATCACGACCACATCGGGTTTGAAGTCATCGAGCGCCGCGCGCACACGGCGAAATTGTTCCACCAGCGCGGCGCGGTGCAAGGCCGCCGACGCCACGCCGGCATCATCACCCCACTCCGCCTGCATCACGGCAGGCCAGAGGCGCGGGTCTTTGTGTTCAGCGGGAATGCCGGGGTCTTTGAGCGTGGTGCGCAGGATACCCGCCATCAGCGCGTCCGGCGTCGACAGTGGCGGATAGTGCGAGAGGCCCAGTCCGAGGATTTCAGCCATGCTGCGGAAACGTCAGTGTCGACATGGATCGCGTAAGTGACATAGCATCACCTCTACAAGCCTTGGTGAGAGCGGCTCTTGGGCCGCATGCCGCGAAGATGCTTGCAGCATGGGCCTCTCCGCCCCGCGCGGTTTTCAGGTCAGCCTGCAAGCGCATCATTGAAACGCTTGGATCCCGGTCTGCGCGCGCCCCAGTATCAGCGCATGAATGTCGTGCGTGCCCTCGTAAGTGTTGACCACTTCGAGGTTGACCATGTGGCGGATGATGCCGTACTCATCGCTGATGCCGTTGCCACCGAGCATGTCGCGCGCCAGACGTGCGATGTCGAGCGACTTGCCGCAAGAGTTGCGCTTCATGATCGAGGTGATTTCGACGGAATCGGTGCCATCATCCTTCATGCGCCCCAAACGCAGGCATCCCTGCAGACCCAAGGTGATTTCGGTTTGCATGTCGGCCAGCTTTTTCTGGATCAACTGGTTGGCTGCAAGCGGGCGGCCAAATTGTTTGCGGTCGAGCACGTATTGGCGCGCGCGATGCCAGCAATCTTCCGCAGCACCCAGCGCGCCCCAGGCAATGCCGTAGCGCGCCGAATTGAGGCAAGTGAACGGGCCTTTGAGACCTTCGACATGCGGCAATTCATTCTCGGCCGGCACAAACACTTCGTCCATCACGATCTCGCCGGTGATCGATGCACGCAAACCGAACTTGCCTTCGATCTTCGGTGCCGACAAGCCCTTCATGCCCTTTTCGAGAATGAAGCCGCGAATCCGCCCTGCGTCATTCTTGGCCCACACCACAAACACATCGGCAATCGGCGAATTGGAGATCCACATTTTCGCGCCCGAGACGAGATAACCACCGTCAACTGACTTCGCGCGCGTGATCATCGAGCCAGGGTCAGAACCGTGGTTGGGCTCGGTGAGCCCGAAGCAGCCGATCCATTCGCCCGTAGCGAGCTTGGGCAGATATTTTTTCTTCTGCGCTTCCGAGCCGAAGTCGTTGATCGGCACCATCACGAGTGACGACTGTACGCTCATCATCGAGCGATAGCCCGAGTCGACGCGCTCGACCTCGCGAGCGATCAGTCCGTAGCACACGTAATTGAGCGCCGGGCCGCCGTATTGCTCGGGGATGGTCGGCCCGAGCAAACCGATGGCACCCATCTCGCGGAAGATCTCCGGATCAGTTGTCTCATGGCGAAACGCCTGCTGGATGCGCGGCGCAAGTTTGGCCTGACAGTATTCGTAAGCCGCCTCGCGCACCATGCGCTCGTCTTCGGTGAGCTGGTCATTGAGCAGGAGAGGGTCGTCCCAGTGGAATTGGGCTTTGGCTTTTTCGGGTGAGAGCATGGATGTCTTCTTCAATGAAATGGAAAGAGTTCAAACCTGACGAGAAACGCGCTTCTCGCTCAGGTGGCGGCACGATGGCTGTTCACGTACTCGCGCAAGGCGGCGTTGATACGGCTTTGGTAGCGCTTGCCGGTGTTGCGGAAAAATGCCAATACCTCGGCGTCGAGACGCAGGGTGATCTGCTGCTTGTTTTCGGTTGACACAAGGGCGCCTGGACGGGTCCATCCAGTGCGCTGCCCGGAAGGTGGAATGTCACTGTAATCAATTGCCGAATCTGGCATGGCGGCAAGAGCAGCGAGGCGCCGCCGCCGTGCCGCCGTCACCTTCGGTGGGTTTTTCGGATCAAGTGTGTATCTCACGATAGCGCGCGCGCTCATGGGTATCCGCCTTCCTGGCTGATATAAGTCTGATTCGTTCGTTGCTGGAGCCGCGCATAGTGTAGACAATGCTCAGCAGCGCGGGTACTACTTCGCCAATTGTGATCCAGCGGTCTTCGCCGTAGGCTTCACGTCCATCGTAAATATCAATCCGGTTGGGGTCGAGGAAGACGGCAGTTGCAATCTCAAAATGCACGCCATGTTTGCGCAGATTGATGGCAGCTTTCGCAGGGTCCCATTCAAACTCCATGAGTGGATGATACTACATTTGTAACTACATAGTGGCGGCACGCCATCGATGCAACGGCGCTGGCGTTACTCCGCCCGCGCCCCGGAAATCTTCACCGCCTGCGCATTGCGTTTCGCATCGCCCACCAGAAACGCAGCAAATTCTTCAGCCGTGCTGGCGACCAATTCATAGCCCTTGGCGATGACTTCGCCTTGCAAAAACGCCGGCTCTTTGAGAATGCGCGTCACTTCCGCATGCAACAGCGCGATCACTTCACGCGGCGTGCCGGCAGGGGCGAACAAGCCGAACCAGGCATTGGCCGGCACATCAGCAAAGCCTTGTTCTGCAAACGTCGGCACTTCAGGCAGCAGGGCGAGGCGCGCGCTGCCTCCTATCGCCAGCGCCTTCAGGCGGCCGGCCTTGAGGTGCGCCTGGGTTGATGCCGCACCAGAAAAGGTCAACTGCACTTCGCCCGCAATCGCGGCGGGCACGGCTTGGGGAATGCCTTTGTAAGGCACATGCACGATGTCCGCACCACTCTGGCTTTTGAAAATCTCCATCGCCAGATGCGGCTGGCTGCCGACACCATACGACGCGTAGTTGAGCTTGCCGGGGTTGGCCTTCGCGTGCGCAATCAGTTCCTTCAAGTTGCTTACCGGCAGCGTTGCGTTGGCCACCAGCAACTGATTGAGGAACACCAACTGCGTGACGGGCACGAAGTCTTTCACCGGGTCGTAAGGCAGCTTGGCGTAGAGATAGGGGTTGATGCTGATGGTGGCGTCGGTCGTCACCATCAAGGTGTGGCCATCGGGCGCGGCGCGCGCGACGGTTTCAGCAGCGACAAGGGTGCCGGCACCGGGTTTGTTTTCGATCACCACTGATTGACCAAACTTTTGTGCGAGGCGCTGGCCGACCAGGCGCGACAGGATGTCGATGCCGCCACCAGCGGGATAGGGCACGACGACACGGACGGGTTTGGATGGGTAGGTCTGCGCCAACGCCGGCGCGGCACCCGCGAGCATTGCCGCAAGCACAAGCTTGAGCGAAAGAGCCAGTGAGGCGAAGGAGGGGCGATGAGCGTTCATCTGAGCGCAAGCAGCGGGAGGAGATCAGCGAGGTGTGCGCTAGTCTGGCACAACCGCAGTCGCCTCAATTTCCAGCCGCGCCTCCGGTTCAACCAGCGCCGTCACACCAATCGCCGCCATCGCCGGGAAGTGCCGGCCGATGATCTCTTTGTAAATGGCGCCAATGGCCGGCCAGGCATTGACGTATTCATCACGGTCACGCACATACCAGGTAAGACGCACGATGTGTTCGGGTTTGGCTTTGGCCTCGCCAAGCACGGCCACGATGTTGAGCAGGGTCTGGCGCGTTTGCCCGGCGAAGTCGAGCGCGGGCCAGGTGGGGCGGCCGGTGGCATCGCATTTACTCGCGTCCCAGCCGACTTGCCCGCCGACGAAGACCAGCGTGCCGCGCGCGGCAATACCGTTGGCGTACCCTCTCGGTTTGGCCCATGAGGGCGGTTGCAGTATTTGCATGGCGTGGCTCCGCTTGAACGTTGGCGTGAATCAGTCTGCATGAATCGGCTTGACAGAAAATTAGTTTAAACCTAAAGTAATTTGACAATCAAGCATTTCGTGGGCAGGAGCACAGCATGAAAGTCGAAGTCCTCGGCGGTGGCCCCGCCGGTTTGTATGCGGCGATCCTGATCAAAAAGAGTTTGCCCCATGCGCAGATTCACGTCACCGAGCGCAATGCGCCGACTGACACTTTCGGATTCGGCATCGTGCTCTCCGACGAGACGCTGGAGAACCTGCGCCGCGCCGACGAGCCGAGCTACCGCAACATCGCGCGCAGCTTTGCGTATTGGGACGACATCCATGTGCTCTACAAGGAGCATGTGATGAAGTCAGGCGGGCACGGCTTTTCGGGTCTGCGCCGTCTCAATCTGCTGTCGATTTTGCAGATTCGCGCGGGGCAGCTTGGCATCGGTATCGATTACCAGAGCGAAGCGCCGCCGCTAGATACAGTGGCGCGTGCGGCTGATCTGGTGATTGCCGCAGACGGCATCAACAGCGGCGTGCGCGAACAGTGGAAGCAGCACTTCAAGCCCACCACCGAGTTGCGCACCAACAAGTTTTGCTGGCTCGGTGCCGACATGGAGTTGCCGGGCTTCACCTATGCCTTCGCTGAGAATGATCACGGCATCTGGAATCTGCACGCCTACATGTTCACCAAGCCGGGCGATGCGCCGCAATGCACCTTTGTGCTCGAGACCACCGACGCAGCATTCAAGAGCGCGGGCCTCAAGGTCGATGATGAACAACGCACCGCAGCGTATTGCGAGACGTTGTTTGCCAATGTGCTCAAGGGCCACAAGGTGCTGACCAACCGCTCGCTGTGGCGCAACTTCCCCACCATCAAGTGCGAGAAATGGCAGCACGGCAATGTCGTGCTGCTGGGCGACGCTGCGCACACCGCGCATTGGTCGATTGGCTCCGGCACCAAGCTCGCGCTCGAAGACGCGATTGCCCTCAATGCATCGATCCAGCGCATCGCTGGCATCAATCCCAATAGCGGCGCCGCATCGTCGTGGAACAAAGCGGCCGTGCAGCCCGAACACATCGACTTGCGCGCTGCGCTGGCCGACTACGAAGCCACGCGCCGCGAGGAAGCCGACCGCATTCAGCATTCGGCCAACGTGTCGCTGGCCTGGTTTGAAAATGTGCGCCGGTTCTGGAATATGCATCCGGCGCAGTTCAACTTCAGCCTGATGAGCCGCTCGAAGGCGATCACCTTCGAGAACATGCGCATGCGCGATGCGGCCTCGGTCGCCCAGCTCGAAGCTTGGTGGAACGAAGAAGTGGCGAAAACGGAAGGTGCGCGGTTGCCGCAGCAGTCGCCGCCGGAGTCACCACCGCAGTTGTCCGGGGGCGGCGGCGCAATGCCGGGCAAGCCTGCCAAAGCGGCGTTCAAGGCACCACCGATGTTTGCGCCCTTCCATTTGCGCGGCATGCACTTGCGCAACCGCGTGGTGGTCTCGCCAATGGCGCAATACATGGCCAAGGACGGTACCCCCGGCGACTGGCATCTGGTGCATTACGGTGCGCGCGCCGTTGGTGGCGCGGGTTTGGTATTCACCGAGATGACCTGCCCCTCGGCCGACGCACGCATCACGCCCGGTTGCACCGGGCTGTACACCGATGCGCACAGCGCGGCCTGGAGGCGCATCGTTGATTTCGTTCACGCCAACGGCGATGCAAAAATCTGCCTGCAACTCGGCCACGCCGGGCGCAAGGGATCGACACAACTGGGCTGGCACGAGATGGATCGCCCCTTGCGCAAGGCCGAAGACAACTGGCTACTGGTCGCGCCCTCGCCGCTCGCGTATGACGACGGCAATCAGGTGCCGCGCGAAATGACCCGTGCCGACATGAATCGCATTCGTGACGAGTTCGCCGCCAGCGCACAACGCGCCATCACCTGCGGCTTTGACATGCTCGAACTGCACATGGCGCATGGTTACCTGCTCGCGAGCTTCATCTCGCCAGTGACCAACCAGCGTACTGACGACTATGGTGGCAATCTGGAGAATCGCTTGCGCTGGCCACTCGAAGTGTGGGATGCCGTGCGCGCGGTGTGGCCAGCAGACAAGCCGATGAGCGTGCGCCTCTCGGCCACCGACTGGATCCCCGGCGGCATCACCGGCTCCGACACGGTGGAGATCGCCAAAATCTTCAAGGCACACGGCGCGGACCTCATCGATGTCTCCAGTGGTCAAACCGATCCGGCGTCAAAGCCGGTCTACGGCCGCATGTTTCAGGCGCAATTCTCCGAGCAGGTGCGTTACGACGCCGGCATCGCCACCATGGCGGTGGGCGCCATCACGACTGCGGATCAGGTCAACACCTTGCTCGCCTCTGGCCGCGCTGATTTGGTGGCGCTCGCACGCCCGCATCTGGCCGACCCCTACTTCACGCTGCACGCTGCTGCGGAGTATGACTTTCGTGACGCGGGCTGGCCCAAGCAATACTTGTCCGGCGCGCAACAGGCGCATACGCTGGCCCTGCGGGCGAAAGAAACGGCAGCCAACAAAGAGCGCGAATTGCAACGAGTGCGCAAGGCCGCCGCGAAGACTGAGCGATTGCAATAGCGAAGGGCGCCGAACAGAGCGTGCGGCAATCGCGCACCGCTATCGCTGGACTGGCCACTACCGCTACTGCAACAGTTTCAGGTGTCGCACCCTTCTGAAACCGTTGGTGCAAGGGTCTTACAGCAGTATGGCAATGAAGACGCACTATCCATGCGCCTCTTCAGCGCGCATATTGTTTGAATTGGGGCCGCAGCGCAATAGATGAGGCGGCGGCTTGCTGGGGGTTAGTGCCGCACCGCTTTTTCCACCGTGAAACGCCCCGCCTCAAAATCGGCGCCGCGCAACACAATTTCTCCCATACACGCGCGCATGATCACCCCGGCGCGCCAGATATCGACAATGCGCTCCGGCTGCCACCAGCCATTGGGCACAATCAGTTTCGGCGCAGCCGCTTGTTCGAGCAGAAACACCGGCGAGACTTCCTGATACAGACTGCCATCACGCCCCCCCATGCCGCGCATCACGGCAGGCACCACCTTGCCCGGCAGCAGTTTGATGCCTGCTGAAATCACCGGTTTGCTATAGGTGTCTTCCTGCACCCAGCGCACTTCACCGAGAGAAAATTCGACCTGCCGCGCGCCTGGCATGCGCCCGGCATCCGCCGCGCGTTCAGTGCGGATGCCCATCAGGCAAGCCCGCGTCAGACGCCCGCCCTCGGCGCTTCGCGAAGCGCGCAGCCCCTCGCCGCTGCGGTCCAGCACACGCCACTCGGCCGCATCGCCGGTGCCAGCCAGGGCATCGCGGCGGGACACGTCGCCCTGGCCAGGCCGGTCGCCGGCAGAGTAAACATAGAAGTCTTGCGGGATCGCAAAATCCTTGCCGCTGACAAGACGATATATGGCATACACACCGGACGCCAGCTCTGCGGTTTCATCGGTGCGCGCGCGCGGCTCAGCGCGAATCTCACTAGTACCGCACCACACACGGTGCAAGCGCGCCAGCAGGCCCGAGACTTCCGCGCGCGACACCGCCAGCACATCGAGTGACGCGACTGGTTCACCTGCCGCCAACTTTTGCGAACAAGCCAACAAAGCACCCGCGAGCCGCGTATTGTTCAGAAGGTGCGTGGCACCCGCCGCCTTGAGCACGCGCATGCGGCCAGTCGACTGCAAGTCCTGCGAAGCCGATGCCTCTGCGGCCTGCCACGAGCAATCGATAAAGGGTTCAAGAATGCCAGTCAGCGCCAGCGCAGCGTCCAGATTACGCGGCGTCATCGCGCCCGCCTGCGCCGAGGCAAGCAGCACCGCGCGGCCATAGGTGACGGTGATGCCCGAGCCGCCATTCGGATTGAGTTCATCGGGTATCGTCAACTTTTCCACGCCCAAAGCGGAGGCTTTGTCCAACACACGATGCAGTTCCAGCCACACGCTGGGTGCGATCACCTGGCGCGCGCGATAGTCCTCAATCATGCGGCTGACCAGCGCATGCACGCAGCGCTGAAGCGCAGCGGCAATGTATTGGTGCCGTTCGTCCGAGTCCGCCTCACGTTCAAATTGCGAGCAGCACAGCCAGTAGAGATCCGACAACTTGCCAAACAGCACTTGCATGCTGTTTAGCATCGCGCGCTCGGGCTCCGCCAAGGGCAGCGGCCGGTCGGCGTACCAGGCCTTTGCCAGACGCGCTATTTGCGCAGGCAGCGCATTGCGCACCCGCTCCAGCAGGGGTATCAGTTGCAGCGCTGGCAGACCGGCATCGCCAAAATGTTCCAGCGTCTCGTCGAGGCTGACGATGGCCGACTCGACTGGCTCGTGCTTGAGGCTGTCGAGCCACTGGCTCAGCGGCGCAGGTTGCGTATGCATGTACAGGCGGTTAAATCTCGATCGACCACAGGAAGGCGTCGATTTTAGCTGCGGCAACTCGCCGGAATGGCGTTTTGCCACGACGAGTTTCGCCGGGGCTCGACAGTTTGCGGACCGCTCAGTGTTGATCCCGCCAGCGCATGCTGTCATCAACCAGACTACGCATATAGCCATCGCGCACGTGGCGCGGCGCTTAGAATAGGTCCGTTCAGATTTGCACGATCAGTTTGGCAGGCAACGCATGCAACTCAACATTTCTCCTTCTGAAGCACCCCTCAGCAAAGCCGCACACGGCCCTGATACCAACAACGTGGTCATCATCGGTGCCGGCATCATTGGCGCCTGCGTGGCAAGCTATCTGCAACGCGACGGCCGCCAGGTCACGCTGATCGATCACGCCGAACCGGGCAGCGGCGCGTCGCTTGGCAATGGCGGCATGCTGT
>JANNCZ010000139.1:0-17293 GCA_031387185.1 Burkholderiales bacterium | reverse complement strand
GGGTCGGACCAGCCCATGTCGTCCATGAACACGATGACGATATTGGGAGAGCCCGGCTTCGCCTCCTTGTGCTCCGGGTATGCGGGGGTGGATTCCTCGCGGGTGCGGCCGATCTTGCCGGCGAAACTTTGATTGCTTTGCGACATGCTTCCTCCCTGTGACCCTCAACCTCTGATGCGGTGCGGCGATTATCCTGGCGACTCATTTCACGCTTCGATTATTCTCGCATCAAGCAGGTGAGGCATGGCTGCGTCCCGGGAAACCTTCCAAGACCGTTGATACAGGCGCTTCTTCAGGCCGAACCTCTGTAGGCGTTGACCACCAAGGATTTCAGGGCAGGCATGCGCCAGGACTCGCTGGCGGCGCATCAAGGATGAGCGCGCGATGTTCGATGCGGTGATCCGGCAGCGCGGGATAACGATTTGAACGAAGCGGCGCTGAAATGGCCCGCCGCCTCAAAGCCTCACGCCGCCAGCGACACCACCGCATCCTCGTAGCGCCCCGGCCCCATGCCGCCCTCGGGAAAAATCTTGCGTTCGGCAATCCACTTGAACGATTCTTCAAACACCTCGCGCGTATACGGTTCGAACACGATGCGCTCACCCGGGCCAAAACGGCGCGTGTCCATCTCGTCGAGAAAACGCGCCGGGAATTCCTTGCGGTAGTAGTGCGTGTACAGCTCGGGGCGCAGGTCGATGTCGCGCTGTGCGCGGCGCAGGGCGCGAAAATATTTTCGTACATCTTCCGGATCGGGATCGCCGGTGATCATGGACGCCATCATGAAAGTGGTGTCGATGATTTTGCGGAAGCCAAGTTGCTCCAGAAAATAATACGGCCCACTGAAAAGCGACGCCGCTTCGAGCTTGCGGTCGATCAGCAACTGCATGCGCGAGAACAGGAGGCCGTCGGCGAACGACAGCTTGATGTCTTCATTGGGCATGTATTGCTCAAGCGCCTGAATCGTCGCGTAATGGCTGCCAGACTGGAAGCCGACCGAAATGGTGACGCCCTTGAGGTCGGCGGGGTGGCGCACCTTGGACTCGGGCGGCACAAAAATGGCGGCAGGCGATACCGAATAGGCGTCGGCGAACAATTTTCCGTGGCCTGCCGACGCGGCAACATTCACGGTCCAGTGGCAGGCGCAACTCACGTCAACCGGGCGGCCCTTTTCAAAATTTTGATAGGCGCCCGATTTGTCGGGCGTAGCGTGCTTCTTGGCGATGTCACCCTCACCAAAGGTATCGCGAAACTCGTAGTCCAGACCCTCGGCGGCGAAGTAGCCTTTTTCTTGCGCGACCCATTCATGCAGACGGAAATGCGGTGCAATCACAAACTTGGACATGGTCTTCTCCCGGGTATGAAGCGGCAATGGTTACGTGGACGATGGAGACACGGGCCACAGAAAATCTGCCCGCAGGCTTAACAACACGATGCTTTCTTGGCCCCTGGCGCGCTGCGTTTGGCCATGGCCTTGCCCGGTTTGGCCGTGCCGGCGCTCTCGGACACGCGCCGGTTGCGGATCATGCGCACATGGCCGTCCATGATGTCGCGCGCGCCGGCCGAATCGCGCGCCTCGATGCGTTCCACCAACTCGCGGTGCACGTCGACGATGCGGCGCATCACGATTTTGGTGAGGGTACGGTTGCGTGATGGCCACGACACGTGCTGTAGCGACACCAGTTGGTAGATCAGCACGCGGTTGTGCGATGCCCGTGCAATCTCCAGGTGAAAGCGCAGGCTGGAACGGGTGAAGGCATCGGCATCGTGCATCAGGCCATGCGCTTCATCAATCAGCGCGTGCAAGGACGCGTGTTCCTCGCGCGTGGCGCGCTCGGCGGCCAGTTCGGCAGCCAGGCATTCGATGGCACGCTGCGCATCCATGATCTCGGCGGTACTGATTTCCGACAGTTCCAGTTGTACGGCCAGCGCTTCGGCGAACAGTTGCGGGTTGCCGTGGGTGATGCGCGCGCCGCCGCCGGCGCCTGGACGGATGTCAACAATGCCGAGCGCTTCGAGGGTGCGCAGCGCGTCGCGCGCGACGATGCGGCTGGCGCCGTGGCGCGCCGCCAGATCATTCTCGGTGCCGAGAAAATCGCCCGGACGCAATTGCCGCTCGAACAGCGCGTTGCGCACATCGGAGACCAGGCGTGCCGAGCGCGTCGAGGCGCGGCTGCGTTTTGGCTGGGCGTTGTCGAACAGGAGATGGACCGTCATGTTGCAAAGCTTAAAGATGCTATCTTTAAGTGTCAAGTACAAATATGCTATTTTTCTGAAAAGATACTACTTTTATACCCGGTGGCGTGTCGGGCGCTGGTCTTGCCGCTGGTCTTGCAATCGGAAATCCCGCGCCGGAGGCGTTGAACCATGATCAGAAAAAGCTGGACGGCAGTGAGTGTGGCGCTAACCCTGGCCTGGGCGCCGCCAGCCCATTCCCAGGCACCCTCAGTGGCACAGGCGGCACAGGCCTACCCCGCCAAAGCGATCCGCTTCGTGGTGCCGTTCCCGCCCGGCGGCGTGACCGACCGCATGGCGCGCCTGATCAGCCTGCACATGCAGGAGAACTGGAAGCAGCCGGTGGTGGTGGAAAACCGTCCCGGCGGCTCGGGCTTCATCGCCAGTCAGGCAGTGGCAAGCGCGCCGCCCGATGGCTACACGCTGCTGATGGGCAACATCAACACCCATGCGATCAATTCCAGCCTCTACGCGAAACTTCCCTATGACCCGGTGAAGGATTTTGCGCCGATCAGCCTGCTGGTGTCGGCGCCCAACCTGCTGTTGATCCATCCGTCGGTGCCGGCCAACAACGTGCAGGAGCTGATTGCGCTGGCGCGCGCCAAACCGGGCGGCATCAATTTCGCCTCCGCTGGCTCAGGCACGTCGTCGCACATGTCGGCCGAATTGTTCAAGTCGATGGCCAGCATCGACATCGCGCACATTCCCTACAAGGGGCCGGGGCCGGCGCTGCAGGACACCCTGTCGGGGCAGGTCAGCATGTATTTCGACACGCTGGCGTCAACCCTGCCGCAGGTTCGTGCGGGCAAACTCAAGGCGCTCGCGATCACCAGCCCGGCGCGCTCGCCGCTCGCGCCCGAGATTCCCGCGCTTGCCGAGTCCGGCATGCCCGGCTTTGATGTCGCACCGTGGTTTGGTGTGCTCACGCGCGCCGGCACGCCGCCCGAGATCATCGCCAAACTGCATGCCGAGATGACGCGCATCCTGAACCTGCCGGAAGTGCGCACCACGCTGGCTTCGCAAGGCGTGACCATCATCGCCAGCACGCCCGACGCATTTGCCAGATATATCGATCAGGAAATTGTGCGCTGGGCCAAGGTGGTGAAGGACACCGGAGCGAAGGCAGAGTAGGGTGCCGTGAGTGCCAGCCGCGTGCCTGTCGCCGGCACCGGGTTGCCGTGGTTTAGCCGCCGAACAGCGCTTTCACGCGGCGATTGATTTCTTCGGGCGCCACATCTTCGGTGTGGGTGCTGATGGTCCAGAGATGGCCGAACGGGTCCTCGAGGGTGCCGCTGCGGTCGCCGTAAAACTGGTCTTTCATCGGCATTTTTTCGATCGCACCGGCCTTGATGGCGGCGGCGAACATCGCGTCGGAATTCTCCACATACAGCATGATGGTGGTGGCGGAGCCACCCAGCATCTGCGGGCTTTTGTTGCCCCACTCGGGCGCTTCATCGGCCAGCATGATGACCGAATCACCGATTTTGATTTCGGCGTGGCCGATCTTGCCGTCCGGGGCCGGCAGGCGCATCGTCTCGACTGCGCCGAACGCTTTTTTGTAGAACTCCAGGGCACGCGCCGCGCCGCGAATCGCCAGATAGGGCGTGACGCTGTGATAGCCGGCGGGGATGGGAGAGACAGCCATGTTGAACCTTTCAAACGGGAGGAGAAACCGAAGGCGCGGCGCGGTTGCGCTCCTGCTTTTCCAGAATCTGCTGGAGGCATGCGGCACACATGCAGGTGGTGTTGTAGTCAGGGGTGTCCAGATGCGGCATGGCGGCGCACCAGCAGGCATCGGTGCCCGCGACCATGCCGCAGGTGAACGCCGCACCGCAACGGGCGCATGCCGATTGCGCCGCAGCTGCGGACATGCGGATTACTTCTTGCCGGGTTTGGCGGGCGCGGCTTTCTTTTCAGCGACTTTGTGATCGCGTGAGTTGCCGTACGAACTGCGAAAGCGTTTGCCCTTGGCCGTGCGTTTGTCGCCTCTGCCCATGATGTTCTCCTGAAAGTGAATAAGACGTGAAAGAAGGGCTTATCGGGAATGCGTTAAGTCCAGCGCGCATTTTAACGGTGCGGGCGGGCAATTCCCGTGACTCAGATCTGGCTCAGTACCCAGCCAGCCAGCTTGAAATCACGCGCGGCGCACCAACCTTGCGTGTCTTTTTGCTGCCGCGCGGATCAAAACACATTGCGCGTCACGCTCTTGAATTCGCATCTGCATGCCCGATATGGGATGCACGACGCAGCAACGCCAACGATTTCTCCCCTGCATTTTTACGGAAGACGTTGCAGTGCAATCCGTACAACCCCTTCAAGGAGCACCATCATGACCGTTGCATTTTTCTCCCCCGCAGCGCAGCGCCGCAGCCTGCACAACGACTACTTCGCCGGTGCATTCGACGATCTCGTGCGCGGCTTTTTGGTGCGCCCCGTCAGCGCCACACCGGCCGCATCCACCCGCGGCTTCAAGTTCGACGTGCGTGAAGAAGGCAACCAATATCTGGTCGAAGCCGAGCTGCCCGGCCTCAAAAAGGACGCCATCAAGATCGAAATCGACGGCGCACGCGTATCAATCAGCGCCAATTACAAAGTCGAGTCCACACCCAGCGGCAGCACGGCAGGCACGCCCGGCGAGGCGGCGCGCGACGCCACGCAAAGCGCAGCGCAAGACGTTGCGCGCATGGTCTACAGCGAACGCCGCAGCGGCAGCGTGGCGCGCAGCTTCGAGTTGCCGGCCGAGATCGATCAGACCAATGCCAGCGCAAAGTACGAAGACGGCGTGCTCAAACTGACCCTGCCGAAAAAAGTTGCCGAAAGCCGGAAACTTTTGACCATCCACTAAGTCAGATTCACCGTAAAGCAGGTAGTCGCCTCCTCGGTTGCCTGCGGGTGTCACCGGTACCGCACATGTAGTTGTTTAGCGCGGCACCGGCAATGTGCGATGTATGTAATTGATTGTTTTGCGTTTTGCATTACCGATCCGTGGGCAGTGGCGATCCCCTCGACCACTGCCTTGTCCGCCCTGACGGACTGCATGAGCGACCTCCTCCCGCAAAATGCAGACAAGGCGGGCCGGGTGCCGTCATTCCTCCCTGATTGCCGCGCCCGTTATTTCAGCGCGTCCGGTTAACGCCGGACGCGCTTTTCTTTTTTGTGCGGCATCCTCGCGCACAAACGCGCCGGGATGTGCGAGTCCGGCTTCGCGCAGCACGCGATGCGGTGGGTAAAATCGGGCGATTCATCTGATCACCCTCGCGGGACTTCCCACCCCATGACCACCCCCAGCGTGTCCCCCGCCACCCAGGCTTCGATTCTCGCCGAGGCTCTGCCTTACATCCGCCGCTTCCACGGCAAGACGATCGTCGTCAAATACGGTGGCAACGCGATGACTGATATGAAACTGCAACAGCAGTTCGCGCACGACGTGGTGATGCTCAAGTTGGTCGGTCTCAACCCGGTAGTGGTACACGGCGGTGGCCCGCAGATTGAAGCGCGCCTGCATCAGCTCGGCATCAAGAGCACCTTCGTGCAAGGCATGCGCGTCACCGACGCTGAGACGATGGACGTGGTCGAGATGGTGCTCGGCGGTTCGGTGAATAAAGACATCGTCACCCTCATCAACCAGGCCGGCGGCAAAGCGGTGGGCCTCACCGGGCAGGACGGCGCCTTCATCCGCGCCAAGAAACTCCTGATGCCCAACAAGGACAAGCCGGAAGAGATGATCGACATCGGTCAGGTCGGCGACATCGAAGCCATCGACCCTTCAGTCATCAGCACGCTCGAAGCCGGCGGTTTTATTCCTGTGGTCGCGCCAATCGGCATCGGCCAGAACGGCGAGAGCTACAACATCAACGCCGACGTGGTGGCGGGCAAGCTCGCCGAGATTTTGAAAGCGGAAAAACTGGTGCTGCTCACCAACACCCCGGGTGTGCTCGACAAGGCCGGCCAGCTCATCACCAACATCACGCCACGCGACATTGACGACATGCTGGCCGACGGCACGCTCTCGGGCGGCATGCTGCCCAAGATCGCGTCTGCGCTCGATGCGGCGCGCTCCGGTGTCAAAGGCGTACACATCATTGATGGCCGCGTTGAACATGCGCTGCTGCTGGAGATCCTTACTGATCAGGGGGTCGGTACCTTGATCCGCTCCAAATAGAACCCGAACAGGCAGTGCCGGAACACCCGCCCACGCCCAATGCGGCGTCGCTGATTGCGACGGCCCTGCTGATTGCGATTGCCTGTTCGTTCGCCTGGTATGGCGGCATGGGGCAGTTCGCCAAGGCTTGGGGCTGGCCCTGGTATGCGGTGTGGGTGCTGGCCATTCTGGTGCCGCCATTTGTGTTTCTCAGCGTGCGCGCTGGCAGTGTGGGCCGCGCCGTACCGCCATTTCTATTCATCGTCACTATCGGGCTGCTGCTCGCCATCGTGTTTCCGGTGGCAATCTTGTAGTGATGCTGATGCGCGCGGCTTCAACCGCCGCGCTCACCCGGAAGACCCTGGTCCATCAACGGTTTCCGGTTTTTTTCCGCAATGCCCGCCCGGAAAACGGTACCCAAATTTATGCCGCAAGACGGGTGTGCTGTGCTTCCCAACCGGCAAGCGCCAGTGTTACCGTCTTTGGCACCGGCCACTTGCGCGCCTCGTAATAGGAAAGCATGCGCCGCGACACGCCAAGTTCTTCAGCCGCCTTGTCGAGCGGCAATCCGTGCGACACGCGCCACACATGCAATTGATCGGCGGCATCCCACAAACCATTTTGACGGCGGTAGAGCCAGTACAAAGTGTCTGCGCCGATTTCGATGTTGCCCGGCCAGACCACACCGAAACCGTGCTCAGAGCGTTTGGCGCGGCGGAACAAGTCCGCATCGCGCAATTTTGCCAGCACGCGCTTGCCGCGAATGCTGTCCGATAAATCCACTCGCCCCGATTCGCCGCCCACAAAGCGCAATGAAAGCACGGACGGCGTCTTGAGCGCGGGCCGAACCGCCTCGACACGAGGAATCAGATATTGAGAGTTCGCCATGTTTGCCTCAACAACGCTTGGTTCGCAGATGCCCATGTCTTGATTTCTTTCAACATCGCAGACGGCACCTTGCCCTGAAACACCGTCAACGATTCAATATCAATCAATGCGTCCCAGTCCGGCGCAATCGCGTGAAAATGTGGCGGCGGATGATCCGCCGCGAACACGCACAGTTGCACATTGCGGATGCGATGCAAGGTCGGCATGCGGGCAGTGTAGTGCAATGATTGCACGCTTGCAAGCAGCGGGTTAAGCGCTCGCCATTGGAGCGCCGTTGATGCGGACAAACGCAAGGCGGTATCGAGTAGCGCACGGCCCACGTGTATAGTCCCTGACGCACAACAACAATCAGGAGACACCGTGAAATTCTTCGCCCTCGCAGTTTCTGCCCTCACCACCGCCGCTGCGGCGATTGCTGGCGTTGCCGGCCTCGCTCACGCACAATCGTCTGCACCCGCAGCCACCGGCACCTTCCCCAACCGCCCGATCCGCATGGTGATCCCGTGGCCACCCGGCCAGGCGACCGACCTCGCCGGTCGCGTGCTCGCGCAAAAACTTTCCGAACTTCTCGGCCAGCCAGTCATCACGGACAACCGCGCTGGCGCGGGCGGCATGATCGGTACCGACATGGTGGCCAAGGCACCACCCGATGGCTACACGATTCTCGCTGCATCGAGCGGCCCGGTCACGGTCAATCCGCTGCTGCAAAAAGCGCCCTATGACGTGAACCGTGATCTGCTCGCGGTGGCGGGCATTGGTCTCTCGCCCTACGTGCTGGTGACCAATGCACAGTTTCCCGCAGCGAACATGAAGGAGTTCATTGCGCTGGTCAAAGCCAACCCGGGCAAATACAGTTTTGCGTCATCCGGTACCGGCGCTACCGCACACCTGATCGCTGAGTCGTTCAACATGCAGGCGGGGCTTGAGGTGACGCACGTGCCGTACAAGGGCAGCGCCCCGGCGCTCACTGACGTGATCGGCGGGCAGATCGCCTACTCGGTTGAAACGGCGGCAGGCACCATGCCGCACGTGCGCGCGGGCAAGCTCAAGGCCTATGGCGTGTCGCTCGCGCGCGGCAGCGCGTTGACCCCGGGTGTCGAACCCATCGCCAGCGCGGCCAACCTCCCCGGCTTTGATGTGGGCGCGTGGCTCGGCGTGATGGTGCCGGCCGGCACGCCCAAGCTCGCCGTCGACAGGATCGCCGCCGCAGTCGAAACCGCGATGCTCGCGGCCGATGTGAAAGAGCGCATGAACAGCATCGGCGTCGAGCCGGCCTACCGGCCCACTGCCGAATTCACGCGCTACCTCAAGGAGCAGCAAGATCGTTTTGCCGACATCATCAAGCGCGGCAATATCAAGGTCGAGCAGTAATCGCTTAAGCGGTCGCGGTGCGGCTCCGCCACAGTGTCGCCGCATTGTCGCTATAGTTTGATGCATGACACTCGATGCCTCTGCCAAGACAATCCGTTTTGTATTGAACGGCGCGCCCCATGCCGCGGATGGCGTTGATCCGCATGTCTCGCTGCTGCAATACCTGCGCGAAGAGTTGCGCCTGACCGGCACGAAGGAGGGTTGCGCAGAGGGCGATTGCGGTGCATGCACGGTGGTGCTGGGCGAAGCGGACGGTGCCGGTGGCGTACGCCTGAAACCGGTCAACGCCTGCATCCGCCAACTGCCGACGGTGGATGGCAAGGCCGTGTTCACGGTGGAAGGCCTGAAGAGTGCCAGCGGTGACCTGCATCCGGTACAGCAGGCACTGGCCGATTGCCACGCTTCGCAATGCGGCTTCTGTACACCGGGCTTTGTGATGAGCTTGTTCGCGCTGTACAAAAACACGCCGCAGCCAACGCGGCAGCAGGCCATCGAAGCCCTGTCGGGCAATCTGTGCCGCTGCACTGGCTACCGGCCAATTCTCGATGCGGCACAGGCCATGCTTGATGTGAAGACAGACGCGGACGCGGCGGCCTTGCCCGATACAGATGGCGCTTCGCTCAACGCGTGGCTGCGCCAAAAAGCGGGCGCGGTCAATGCGCCAATCCATCCCGGCGCGCGCGCCCTGGCCACCGTCCTTGGCGCGATCGCGCGCAACGATGATTTCAGCTACGAGAGCAATGGCGTCACGTTTTACGCGCCGCGCAGCATTGCGTCGTTCAGCCGCCTCTACGCCGCGCACCCGGATGCCTGGATACTCGCCGGCGGCACCGATGTTGGCCTGTGGATCAACAAAGCCTTGCAATCAACGCGCACGATTCTTTACACCGGCAATGTGAGCGGCATCGACGCCATCGTTGAAAGAGATGGCTGGATCGACATCGGCGCAGCAGTCACGCTCGAAGACGCGTTCGCGGCACTGAACCGGCATTACGCCGAGTTTGCGCACGTGTGGCTGCGCTTTGCGTCGCTGCCGATCCGCTCGTCCGGCACCCTTGGCGGCAACATCGCCAATGGTTCGCCGATTGGCGACGCGATGCCGCTGCTGATTGTGCTCGGTGCAGAAGTGGTGCTGCGGCACGGCGATACCGCCCGCACACTACCGCTGGAGCAGTTGTATCTCGACTACAAAAAGCAGGCGCGCGTACCGGGCGAATGGGTGGAGCGCGTGCGCATGCCAGCGCGCATCGCGGGGCTGGACGTTGCGGCGTACAAGACGGCGAAGCGCAACGAACAGGATATTTCGGCAGTGTGTTTTGCCATCGCGTTGTGCTGCAAGGATGGCGCGGTTGCGAACGTGCGCATCGCACTTGGCGGCATGGCCGGCATTCCGAAACGTGCGGCGCACGCCGAGGCCGCGCTCACTGGCCAGCCGTGGACAGAAGCCAGCGTGCGCGCGGCGATGGACGCGATGACGCGCGACTTTCAGCCTTTGAGCGACATGCGTGCCAGCGCTGGTTACCGTATGCGGGTCGCGCAAAATTTGTTGCTGCGATTTTCTTGCGAGGTTGCCGCCAGTAGCATGGGCATGAGCGTGGCAACCAGCGCGGCAAAGGCCGCGGCAGGTTTGGAAACACGGGTGTTTTGAGATGAGCGCCATCGGCTCTCCCCTGCGTCACGAATCCGCTCACCTGCACGTGAGCGGCGCAGCACCCTACGCCGACGACATCGCGGAGCCGGCCGGTACGCTGCACGCGGCTTTCGGCACCTCATCGCACGCGCATGCGCGCATCCTTCAGATAAATCTCGGCCCCGTGCGCGCCTGTCCCGGCGTGGTGGATGTCCTCACGCATGCTGACATCCCCGGCACCAACAACTATGGCGGCATCGTTGCGGATGATCCGCTGTTGGCTGAAAGCCTGGTGCAGTATCACGGCCAGCCGCTGTTTCTGGTGCTCGCTACTTCACACCACATCGCGCGGCGTGCGGCACGCCTGGCCAAGGTGGACTTCGAAGTGCTGCCCGCCATACTCACCATCGAACAGGCGATGGCGCAAAACGCCCTGCTCGCGCCGCCGCGCAGCCTCGTCAGAGGCGATGCCGCCGCCGCGCTGGCACGCGCCCCGCACCGCCTGCAAGGGCGCACGCGCTGCGGCGGGCAGGATCATTTTTATCTCGAAGGCCAGATCGCATTCGCGCAACCGGTTGAAGACGGGCAGATGCACGTCCTCTCGTCCACCCAGCACCCCACCGAAGTGCAGCACGTGGTCGCGCATGCCCTGCATGTGGCGCGCCACAATGTCCGCATCGAGTGCCGGCGCATGGGCGGTGGCTTCGGCGGCAAGGAGTCGCAACCCGCGTTGCTCGCGGCGATGGCGGCAGTGGCAGCAGCCAAGACCGGCCGCGCAGTCAAGCTGCGCCTGGATCGCGATGACGACATGGTCATCACCGGCAAGCGCCATCCGTTTTTGCTCGAATATGACGTGGGGTTCGACGCACACGGGCGCATTCTCGCGGCAGACTTCATGCTCGCTTCCGACTGCGGCTATTCGTCTGATCTCTCCGGCCCGGTCAATGACCGCGCCATCTGCCACGCCGACAACGCCTACTTTCTCGAACACGTCACGATCCGCAATCTGCAGTGCAAGACTCACACGGTATCGAACACCGCGTTTCGCGGCTTCGGTGGCCCGCAAGGCATGTTCGTGATCGAACACGCCATCGACTGCATCGCGCGGCACTTGCAACTTGACCCGCTCGACGTGCGGCGTGTCAACTACTACGGCAGCGGGACAGCCGGCATCGGTGGAGCGTCACAAGCTGGGCGCAACACCACGCCCTATGGCCAAGTGATCGAAGACAACATTCTCGACGCCATCACCAGCGAACTCGAAGCCTCCGCAGACTACCGCGCCCGCCGCGCGGCACTGCGTGAGCAAAACGCGCGCAGTCCGGTGATCAAACGCGGTATCGCGTTGACGCCAGTGAAGTTTGGTATCTCCTTCAACGCCACCCACTTCAACCAGGCCGGTGCGCTGGTCAACCTTTACAACGATGGCTCGGTGCTGCTCAATCACGGCGGTACCGAGATGGGCCAGGGCCTCAATACCAAGGTCGCGCAGGTGGTGGCGCACGAGCTGGGCATCAGCACTGAAGCCGTGCGTGTCACTGCCACCGACACCAGCAAGGTACCCAATACCTCGGCTACCGCTGCATCGAGCGGCTCTGATCTGAACGGTATGGCGGCGCGCGATGCCTGCCGCCAACTCAAGGCGCGGCTCGCGGCGCACGCCGCGCAACTCTGGCAAGTGGACGCGAGTGATGTGACGTTTGCCACTGGCAGCGTGTCTGCGGGCGCACACACCATGACGTTTGCCGAACTTGCCCACAAGGCCTGGTTCGCGCGCATCTCGCTCTCGGCGCAAGGCTTTTATGCGACGCCGAAGATTCATTGGGATCGTAACAAACTCCAAGGCCATCCGTTTTATTACTTCGCCTACGGCGTCGCCTGCACCGAGGTCGCCATCGATACGCTCACTGGCGAAATGCGCATCGAGCGCGCCGATATCCTGCACGACGCAGGCAGCTCGATCAACCCGGCGCTCGACATCGGTCAGGTCGAAGGCGGCTTCATCCAGGGTGCGGGCTGGCTCACCAGCGAAGAGTTGTGCTGGGACGCAAAGGGCCGGCTCACCACGCACGCGCCCTCGACCTACAAGATTCCCACCGCCGCCGACGTACCTCCCATCTTCAATGTCAAGCTGGTGCAGGGTCGGCCCAATGTCGAAGACACCCTCTACCGCTCCAAGGCGGTAGGCGAGCCACCGCTGATGCTGGCGCTGTCGGTGTATCACGCGATTCGCGACGCGGTAGCGAGCGTGGCGGACTATCGCGCCGCGCCGCAGCTGGATGCACCAGCGACACCGGAAGCGATTTTGAATGCAGTCGATGCGCTGAGAGGTGCTCCCACCAAGGATTCCGGCCAGATGATGCCAGGTGATCCGCCTGCACCAATGGTTTCCGGGCCATGACGTTTCGCGATTTACGCACCCTGCTCAATGCCTGCACACCCTGCGTGTGGGTGAGCATCGCAGCCGTGCGCGGCTCCGCGCCACGTGAAGTGGGGGCCGGGATGATCGTGACGAGCGCGACACTACGCGGCACCATCGGTGGCGGCCATCTTGAACTCAAGGCCATCGAGCTCGCGCGCGAATGGTTGCGCCTCGGCAAAACCAATGCGATGCAACGCCACTATCCGCTCGGGCCGGCGCTCGGGCAATGCTGCGGTGGCGCAGTGGACTTGCTGTTCCGGCCCGTCACTGCGCTCGAACGGGACTGGGTCGAGGTGCTGGCAGCGGCGGAAGTTGCGGGCGGCGAAGTGACGTTGACCACCCGGCCCGATCAGGATGGGCCGCACACCTCACTGGGCAACGTTGCTGACCAGTCATGCAGCAATGACGCCATCACAGCGCACACGCACCCTGTGTCCAGCGCCATCGCCCCTATCGTCACACACCACGCATTTCATCCCTGGCACGTCTGGATTTTCGGCGCAGGCCACACCGGCAAAGCGCTCGCTCAGGTATTTGTCGCGCTGCCATGCGAGGTGACCTGGGTCGACAGCCGCGACGCTGAGTTCCCCGCTACGGTCGCGCACAGTGTGCGCGTGCTGCACAGCGATGATCCTGCCGGCGAAGTGAACACCATACCTCCAGGTGCAGACGTGCTGGTGCTCACGCACAGCCACGCGCTCGATCTGGAGATCGTGATGCAGCTAGTGCGGCGTGACGATCTTGCCTATGTGGGCGTGATTGGGTCTGCCACCAAGGCGCAGCTATTTCGGCGGCGGCTTGAAGCGCGCGGACTCGATGCGGGGCGCGTCACCTGTCCGATCGGGGCGCCAGTTGTGGCTGAAGCGGCTGAAGTGGCTGAAGTGGCTGAAGTGGCCAAGGGCAACGCCGCGACTGGCCAGCGGCCTCCGCATGCCAAGCATCCCGGGGCGATTGCCATCAGCGTGGCCGCTGATCTCCTGGTGCGGCGCTCCACTGCCTCTGTGCGAAACGCAGCAACAGCCGAAACATGAACACTTTGTTGATCCGTAACGCCCGCGTCATCGCCACCATGGATGACGCCGGTACCGAATTGCACGACGCCAGCGTGCTGATGCGCGGCAACGTGATCGAAGCCATTGGTGCGGCGCGCGACCTGCCGCACGAGGCTGATGAAGTGATCGACGCACGTAGGCATGTGGTGATTCCCGGTCTCATCAACACCCATCATCACATGTTCCAGACGCTCACGCGCGCGCTGCCGGGCGCGCAGGATGCGGAGCTGTTCACCTGGCTCAAGGCGCTCTACCCAGTGTGGTCGCGCATCACACCACAGATGCTCGAGACCTCAACGCAAGTTGCGATGGCCGAGTTGCTGTTGTCGGGCTGCACCACATCGAGCGATCATCTGTATCTGTTTCCGAATGGCTGCACGCTTGATCACACGATTGAGGCCGCGCAACAAATCGGCATGCGCTTTCACGCCACCCGTGGTGCCATGAGCGTGGGGGAGAGCGCCGGCGGCTTGCCGCCTGATGCGTTGGTCGAGAACGAAGACGCGATCATCCAAGACACGCAGCGCGTGATTGAGCGCTGGCACAACCCGCAGCGATACGCGATGACGCGCGTGGCTGCCGCGCCCTGCTCCCCGTTCTCGGTCAGCCGCGACCTGATGCGCGAGAGCGCACGCCTCGCCCGCAGCTTTGGCCAGGCCCACGGCGTGCGCCTGCACACGCATCTTGCCGAAAACAACAACGACGTTGCGTACTCCCAAGAAAAGTTTGGCATGACCCCAGCGCAGTACGCCGAAGACTGTGGCTGGCTCGGTGATGACGTGTGGCACGCACACTGCGTCAAGCTCGACGCGCATGGCATCGCACGTTTCGCCGCGACCTGCACCGGCGTTGCCCATTGCCCGTGCTCCAACATGCGTCTCGCCAGCGGCATCGCGCCAATAGGGGCGATGCGCCGCGCCGGTGTGCCGGTGGGCCTCGGCGTCGATGGCTCCGCATCCAACGACGGCAACGACATGCTCGGTGAAGCACGGCAGGCGATGCTGCTGGCGCGCGTGGCCGGCAGCGGCGACGCAGGGCCGGCCGCCATGAGCGCCCGCGCCGCGCTGCAACTGGCCACGCGCGGCGGCGCGCGCGTGCTCGGGCGCGATGACACCGGCGTGATCGCGCCCGGCATGGCGGCCGACCTTGCGCTGTTTCGTCTCGATGACATCGCGTTTGCCGGTGCGCTGCATGACCCGGTGGCGGCGTTGCTGTTCTGCGCGCCACGGCGTGCCGATGTCACCATCGTGAATGGGCGCGTGGTCGTCAAGGATGGGCAGCTCACGACCGTGGATCTGCCGCTGCTGATCGAGCGCCACAATCGTCTGGCACGTCAACTGGTCGCAAGAAACTGACGCCGGCGCAGGCGAACATCTGCGGGGCATTCCATCAAGATCGGCTCCTGGAGCCATTCTTCGGCTAACCTGCGCCTATGCCTTCCCCGTTCGCGGCCCTGAGCGCGAGGCCAGTACCACGCCAATCAATATCGCTGCAATACCCGCCGCATGGAACAAATAAAACTGCTCTCCCAGAAACAGGATGGCAAGCACGGTGCCGAAGGCCGGCAACAAGTGCAGCGTCACGCCCGCCGCGTTGGCACCGAGCACCGCGACGCCACGGTTCCAGCACATGAATGAGGCGACCGAGGCGGCCAGCGCGACGTAAAGCACGGCGCCGATCTCTGCGCCCACCGGCAGGCGCAACAGGGCGTGGTTGAAGTACCAGCCGTTCCACACCAGCAGCGGCAGCATCAACCCCACGCCCGCACACGCTGTGAGAAACAGCAGCAACACGCCGCCCAGCGCCGCGTCACGGCGCTTCAACAATACGGAATACACGCCCCAGGTTGCCATCGCCAGCAGCACCCAGGCGTCGCCAATGTTGAAGCGCACCGCACGCAAATGCGCCAGATCGCCACGCGCGAGAATGATGGCGATGCCGGCGAATGACACCAGCATGCCGGCGATCTGGCCACGCGTCGCGCGCTCGCGCAGCATGAACCACGAACAGAGCATGAAGAACAGCGGCGATGCCGAATTGAACAGCACGCCATTGATGGCGGTAGTCGATTGCAAGCCGATATAGACGAACAACTGGAACAACACCACGCCGGTGAATGCGAGCAAAAAGATCAGCCCGGCACTGCGGCGGATCAACGCGCTTTGTGCGCGCAAACCCGGCAGCGCAAACGGTGCCAGCACCAGCGCCGCGATGAGCCAGCGCCAGGTGTTGAGCGTGACCGGATCCATGTCGTCGCGCAACGCACGCGCGATGATCCAGTTGCCCGACCAGCATAGATTGGCCAATGCGAGCAAGGCCAATGCGGACAGCCGCGTGCCGGACTGGCCAGAGATATCTGTCCTCGCTGCCGCAGCAGACATTCCCATCGAAGCCGGCGCAGCCGAAGTCCCGCTTGAAGGCGTTGCCGTCATTGCAGCGGCCGCACCTGGTATCGCAGCGTCACCTGCGCGCGCGCCAGCGTCAGGTGTCGACGATAGAGCCCGTCCACTTGCATCCCCCCGGCTGTTTGGCGCCACGCGGCCCAGTGCCGCGGCTGCGTGGCGCTTGCGCTGGACTACGCCTTCGCCTTCAAGCGCTCGTTCTGCGGGAACATCGCGCGGTGCGCTTCGGCATCCATTTCGGTCTTGAACGCGTGGCGGTTTTTGAGGGCATCGGCGCGTTGCGCAGCGGGGCGCGCGCTGATCTCGTCCATCAGGCGTTTGACGTTGGGCAGCTTGGTCCACACATCATCACCGCTGAGCACACGCGGCACCGCGCGCGCCCAGCCCCAGAACGCCATGTCGACCAGCGTGTAGGTGTTGCCGAGCATGTATTTGTTTTTCGCCAGTTGCGCTTCGATGATGTTCCAGTGGCGCCAGGCTTCGAAGTCGTAGCGGTTGAGCGCGTACTCTTTCGGCTCCGGTGCCATATGGCGGAAATGCACCGACTGCCCCGAGTAAGGGCCGATGCCGGTGGCGATAAACATCAGCCACGACAACATCTCGCCGCGCGCCTTGGGCGTGTTGGCAGGCAGGAATTTGCCGGTCTTCTCGGCGAGGTAAAGCAGGATCGCGTTGCTGTCAAACACGAGCACATCACCATCAACGATGGCGGGCACTTTTGCATTCGGATTGAGCGCCAAAAACGCCGGCTGATGCTGGTCACCCT
Source organism: Burkholderiales bacterium (assembly GCA_031387185.1). GTDB lineage: Bacteria > Pseudomonadota > Gammaproteobacteria > Burkholderiales > JAEUOS01 > CANJDH01. Next base: position 389 of record JANNCZ010000139.1, on the reverse strand, counting down.
TGCGCGTATCAATCGGGCAGAATTCGTATTCGAGGCCGGCTTCTTCGAGAAACAGCGCGACCTTGACCGGGTTGGGCGCAGCGGCGTAGTAAAACTTGATCATGATCTATCCTTCACTCAGTGAGTTGCGGGGAGCGCGCATTGTACTGAGGTGCGGCTGCGTCGAATGACGTGCCTGGAGAGCCGCTCCAGGAGCGGCTCTCCGGTTGGTGCCTCGGCGAACAAATGCAGGCGCGCCGGCGCCGTGCGCTGCGGCTTGACCTCTTCTACTTCTTCGCATCCTTCACTGGTTGTTGCAGCATGGCCTCGCGCGGCTTCAAGACGTCGTCGAACTTCGGCTTGGCAATCAACAGCGTGAACGGGCCGAGCGCCTTTTCGCGGGCAATGCG
>JANNCZ010000136.1:0-6387 GCA_031387185.1 Burkholderiales bacterium | reverse complement strand
AATCGTTACGGCAGCGAGGCATTGAAAGCCAAGTATCTGCCGAAGATGGCGCGCGGCGAAATGATCAGCGCCATCGCCATGAGTGAGCCGGGCGCGGGTTCCGATTTGCAGGCGATCAAGACCACGGCGGTAAAGCAGGGCGACAAATACATCGTCAACGGCTCCAAGACCTTCATCACCAACGGCTGGCATTGCGATCTGGTGATCGTGGTCGCCAAGACCGACCCGGCCAAGGGCGCAAAGGGCACCAGCCTCATCATCGTCGACACCTCGATGCCGGGCTTCACCAAGGGCAAGCGCTTGAAGAAGATGGGCTTGAAGGGGCAAGACACCTCGGAGCTATTCTTCGACAACGTCGAAGTACCCGCCGAAAACCTGCTGGGGCAGGAGAACAACGGCTTCATTTATCTGATGCAGGAGCTGCCGTGGGAGCGCATGCAGATTGCGATTGGCGCAATGGCCAAGACCGAAGCAGCGATCCAGTGGACGATTGAGTACGTCAACAACCGCAAGGCTTTCGGCACACCGGTATCGAGCTTTCAGAACACGCGCTTCAAGCTCGCCGAACTGGCGACGCAATGTTCAGTCGGCCGTGTGTTCGTCGACCGCTGCATGGAGTTACTGCTGGAGAACAAGCTCGATACTGCGACCGCCAGTATGGCCAAGCTCTACGCCAGCGACATCGAGAACCGCATCATCGACGAGTGCCTGCAACTGCACGGCGGCTACGGCTTCATGCTGGAGTTCCCGATTGCGCGCGCCTATGTCGATGCGCGCGTGCAGCGGATTTACGGCGGCACCAACGAGATCATGAAAGAGGTGATCTCGCGCTCGCTCGGGCTGAACAAACAGTAAGCGCGCACAGCAGTGGCTGCTGGCTGGTGCGCCGCGCCAAGAACCGCTCGCACCAAGGGTTTTGGCGCATACCGGTTGATCAGCCGCCCACACCAACGGTTTCAGGCCGCCTCCTCAACCACGGCTACGCCCCGACGCTGCCTACCGGGTTCAACCCGGCGTCATTCCCTTGGCCTTGATGATCGCCGCGGCCTCCGGCGTCTTGAGGAAGTTGAGCAGGGCCTGCGCCGCCTCCGGTGCCTTGGCCGCGCTTGACGTGCTGCCGAAATAGACCACCGCATCCTGCACCTCATCGGGGATCGGGCCGACCACGTCCAGGCGCTGGTCCGTCGCCAGCACGTTGAGCGTGAAGATCGCGATTTGCGCATCGCCTTTGGCCACTGCCTCGGTGATGCCAGGCACCGTGGTCTGCGCGCGCAGGTTGGTCTTCATCGGCTCGACGATGTCGAGCCTTTGGTAGATTTTGTCGAGCTTGGCGCCGGTGGCGCTGGCCGGCAGCGACGACACGCCCCTGGCGCTGAGCAACGCCTGCTTGAGCGCGGCAGTGGTGCGAATGTCGGGCCGGGTGGCGCCCTTGAGCACGGCGACGCCGATGTCCACCTTGGCGATGGCGGGCGGTGTGCCGGCGGCAAAGCGGCCGCGCGTTGCCTCCACACCGATCACGCCTTCCGGGGTGATGATCAGGTCAAACGCTTCCGCCGACAGGGTGATGAGTTGCGGTGCGGTGCCATAGCGCGCCACGATCTTGTGGCCGGTCTTGGCTTCGAAGGCCGGGGCGAGGGCCTTCAAGGGTTCGGCGAATCCGCCGCCGGCGATGACGTTAATTTGCTGCGAGGGCACAGCGCAACCCCCCAGAACCAACCCAGCTGCCATGATGGTGCCAGACACCCAAACCGAAACTGAAGTTGATTTCATGCCCGCTCCTCGATGATCGACACAGCCCGCGCATTCTACGCGCGCCCGCCGGCCGCGTAGCCAGTGCAACCGGCGCGCTGCAATGCCTGATCCCGATACGGGCTGCGCTCAGACGGTGGCTGTTTCGGCGAGGGCATGCCAAGTATCGATTTGCCATGCATGTTCCCCGGCGTATGCCGACGGATCAGTCACCGCATGGCAGCTATACGAATACACCATTGCGTAGGCTGCGTAATCCGCCGCTCCCTGCGCATCGCCAGCTACCGCGCGCGCCACGCAATGGGTGGCGGACACGGCGGCATGGGCCGTGCCGTCAATCGAGGGCGAACCGCGATGGCGCGTGGCGAGGTCCGCGGCGCTGGCTGCCGCGCGATCCAGCGTGGCCTTGCCGCACCTGCCGTCAACGCAGCTTTGCAAAACCTCGATCTGCTGCATGACCTCGGGATTCTCCAAAAGATGCTGCACGCGCCGGGCGCAGGCGAGCGCGAAATGCAGACGCTGGGTGTCTCCGGGAGGCACTGCTCTGATCAAATTCTCCAATTCGGAATTCATACCGGATTCTCCCAAAAACGGCCGCAAGCCCGCGGCGAAGATGAGGCGCCGTTTTGCACTGGCGTCGCGGCGCCGTGCGTCTCACACCCGCAGCGCAGGTGCTGTGCGGCATGATATTGCAACGTGCGGCTGTGTGCGGGCGGCTGCAACGGCACCGCGAATCCGCTTCGGCAGTACACTGCCGTGACACAAATTCGTGCCCCAATTCGTGTCCCAATTCGCGCCCCGATTTGTCTGGCGCGGATGGACTGGCGAATACGGAGAATTGAAGCCATGGCCAAACACGACAATTTCCTGATGAACTGCTGGTATGTCGCCGCGTGGGATCACGAATTGATCGACGGCAAGCTGTTGGCGCGCACCATCCTCGAAGAGCCGGTGTTGCTCTACAAGGGCGACTCGGGCCGCGCGGTGGCGCTCGACAACCGCTGCTGCCATCGCGGCGCCAAGCTCTCCAATGGCCGGCTCGAAGGCGATTGCGTGCGCTGCATGTATCACGGGCTGAAATTCGATCACACCGGAAAATGCATCCAGATTCCCGGGCAGGACAAGGTGCCGGCCAAGATGGGCGTGCGCAGTTACCCGATTGTCGAGCGCGATCATTTGATCTGGATCTGGATGGGCGAAGCAGCGCTGGCCGATGCGTCGAAGATCATCAATGTGCCCTACCTGCGTGAAGCCGGCTGGCGCGGCCAGGCCGGCTACATGCACTACGACGCTGACTACCGGCTGATCGTCGACAACCTGGCCGACTTTTCGCATCTCGCCTTTGTGCACACCCACACGCTGGGTGGCTCCGAGGAATACGCATTCAAGAGCAAGCCGGTGGCAGTGGAGCGATTGGAGAATGGCTTTCACGTCGAGCGCTGGAGCATGAATGCCGCACCACCGCCGTTTCACCGCAAGGTGACGCGCGAAGACGCACCGGTTGACCGCCGCAATCTGGCCGACATGCATGTGCCCGGCCAGTTCTTCATGGAGACGTTGTTTGCGCCAGCCGGCAGCGGTGCCGAACGCGGCCATCTCGATGGCGCGAAGCAATACCGCAACTGCCAGTTTTTCACGCCCGAGACGCGCGGCAGTACGCATTTTTTCTGGAACTACCTGCACGACTTCAACCTCGATGACCCTACCATCGCGCTCTCCTTGCACAACAGCATGGTCGAGGGTTTCCTCGAAGACAAGTTCATCATCGAAGGCCAGCAGGAAATGCTCGATGCCGATCCCGACTTCAAGATGACCGGCATCGTCTCCGATGCGCCGCTCGCACATTTTCGCCGCGTGCTGCAAAAGCGGATTGATGACGAGCATGCGGCGCGGCCGAGGGTCATCGCCGTGGTGCCGGTTAACCCTCTCCCGGTTGCGGAAGCGGCTTAGCGATTTCCTGCGCGGCACCTGCCCCAAGAGCCGCGCCAGCAGCGGATCATAGGGGATGCATGCCGGAGAGCCGCACAGGGAGCCATTCTCCGGAAGGGGGCTATTGAAGAAGCGGGCCGCGCATCGCGGCGCGGACTCTGCCGTTACTGCATCCTGCGTCCGCGCTCGGTCACCACATCCAGAAACGCGCCGATCTCGCGATTTTGCGTTTCGTTCTCCGGTGCGCTGATGCCCGCGCCCGACACGTGGCCCATCGGGCGCTGATGGTTGATCGCCACATAGCGTACGTCAGAAATATAGTGCGCGGCCTCTTGCGCGTCGGCCTCCGGATTGAGCAGGTCGCCGCTGCCGGCGAGGATCAGCGTCTTGGCCCTGATCGATTTGAGCGCGCGGTGGTAGTCACCGTTGAAGCCTTTGGTGGTGCCGACATGGTGCTGGTCGTAGGCCCACGATTGATAAATCCAGTCCACCGCATCCATGCGCCGCCAGCCGCCGTCCTGCACGCCCTTGAGATAGCCAATCGCATCCTGCGCGTTCGGATACGCAAACTCCTGATACCCCGGCGTACGCACGATCACGCCCGACAGCCAGCCTGCCCACAAGCGCATGCCCTGCTCGGGCGGTTCATTGGCAGCATAGTTGCCGTCCTTGAAACGGGGATCGGCCATGATGCTCTGGCGCAGCATGTCGAGAATGCCGGTGGTCCACGCCGGCGTGCGCCCGAGCGGAATGATCGGCACGATGCTGTCCATCATGTCCGGATAACTCACCGCCCACTGCAATGCCTGCATGCCGCCCATCGACGCACCGATCACCGTCACCAGCTTCTTGATGCCGAACTTCTCGGCCACCAGGCGCTGTTGTGAATGGACCATGTCACGCATGTTGAACTTCGGAAACTGCATGCGTGCCTGGGTCTTGCTGGTCGACGGCGAAGTGGTCAGCCCATTGCCAATGGCGTCGGTGGCGATGATGAAATACTTGGCCGGGTCCAGCGCCCTGCCGGGGCCGATCAGATAGTCGATGCGGTGGTGGTTGCCGCCGATCGCCGTCACCATCAGGATGGCATTGGTCTTGTTGGCATTGAGCGTGCCGTGCGTGACGTAGGAGATCGAGAAATCGCGGATCGCCTCGCCACTCTCCAGTTTGAAATCACCCAGCGCGTGGTTCTGGTGCGGCGGGTCGTTCGGCCCGTGTGCCAGCGTCGCGCCGGAGAGCATCATCAGGCCAATCAAAGCCATTGTGTACCGCATGGTGTTTCTCCCGAAGGTGTGAAAGCTATCGTTGGAATCTGGCAGTCAATTTTTTCCAAGGTGCTGCAGCATCGCGGCACGCAAAATGGCGTTGATGCGTGATTGATATCCCTTGCCTTTGGACTTGAGCCACAACAGCACATCCGAGTCAACCCGAACGGTGGTGGACGTTTTGACCGGTTTGTAGAGTGGATTGCGCACCGCGTTTTGCCAAAAGGCATCGGTCAGAGGCGGCAGGTCACTGTAGTCGATAGCGCCATCGGGCATCGCTTTGAGGGCCGCAATTTCCGATTTTTGGCGTTTCGTCAGCGCCGGAAGTTTGGCGAGGTCAATCTGATGTTTAACGGATTTTCTGTTCATAGCGTTTCCTTTCCTTCGGGTCGGCACGTCGCGCCGAAATGATCCGGATCACCTCACTGCCATCCAAAGCATCACGCAGTGTGTGTGCGACCAGCACCAGCAGATGGCCCTCGACGATACCCAGCGTTTGCCAGCGGTACTCACCATGTTCAATCCGGTCTTGAGCCATCAAGGCGAGCGGATCGGCAAACGCCCGCGCCGCTGTTTCAAAGCTGACGCGATGCCGGATCAGATTGAGCGCGGCTTTCTCGGGGTCCCATTCAAACTTTATTGCCATGCATTTATGTTACTACTTTTTAGTTACTGCAAATAGTTTGCGAAAATCGCCGCCGAACCGATGAGCGTCTGATTTCAACATTGCGGGCTCAGTTGATCCTGCTTTGCCCAGTTCACTCGCGTAACGCGTTTATCATGCCCCTTATGAACGCTTCGCTCACCCCGCTCGACCACACCGTCCTTCCCGCCGGCATCCGCGCAAGCTTCGTAGCTGGCATCAACGGCCTGTCCATGCACGTGCTCGAAGCGGGCTTTGATGCAGCGCCGGGTGAGGCCAAGCGCCCGTGCGTGCTGCTGTTGCACGGCTTTCCCGAGCTTGCTTACAGCTGGCGCAAGGTGATGCCCATGCTTGCAGCGGCGGGGTATCACGTCATTGCACCCGACCAGCGCGGCTACGGCCGTACCGTGAACACCACAGAGGGCTGGGACGGAGGCTACGACGGTGACCTCGCCTCGTTTCGCGTTCTCAATCTGGTGCGCGACGCGCTCGCGCTGGTGGCAGCATTCGGATACAGGCATGCGGACGTAGTGGGGCACGACTTCGGCTCGCGCGTCGCGGCCTGGTGCGCGCTGACGCGGCCCGATGTGTTCCGCTCCGTGGTGTTGATGAGTGCACCGTTTGAAGGTGCGCCGGTGTTGCCCTTCAACACCGTGGGCGGCGCGGCGCAGGCTGAACCACGGGTTGAGCCAAAAGCAGCCGCCATCGCGCGCACGCTGGCAGACCTCGCCAAGCTGCCGCGCCCGCGCAAGCATTACCAGTGGTACTACTCGACGCGCGAAGCCAACGCCAACATGCAGC
>JANNCZ010000135.1:0-10235 GCA_031387185.1 Burkholderiales bacterium | reverse complement strand
GCAGATCTCCGTCGGCGTGTCGTGGTTCTCGCTGGTCGCGGCGGAAATGGTGTCCGGGCAATTTGGCTTGGGTTACGTGATCAATACCTCCTACACCATGGTCAGTTACCCGACCATTGTGATCGGCATGGTCACCCTCGGTGCGGTCGGTTATGTGACCAGCGCGCTGGTGCGCATTGCCGGCAACTACATGATGCAGTGGCGGGTGCGCGAGCTGGCGCTGGGCGGGCAATCATGAGCGCACCGATCATGCAGTCCACATCAGCGGCGGCACCGACGCGCGGCGCGATCCGCATCGACGATGTGGTCAAGATCTATGACCCGGAGGGCGCCGCCGTGATGGCGGTCGATCATTGCAGCCTCGATATCGAGGCCGGTGAAATCTGCATGATCGTCGGCCCGTCGGGCTGCGGCAAGACAACGCTGCTGAACGCGATTGCCGGCTTCCATGAAATCACTTCGGGCCAGATCACGCTCGACGGCGAAGTGCTGTGCAGCGCCGAAAAACCCAAAGCCGAGCCGGGCTCCGACCGCATCGTGGTGTTTCAGAACGGCGCGCTGTTTCCGTGGAAAACCAATCTTGACAACGTCTCATTTGGCCCCACGATGCTGGGCAAGCTCAGCCGCGCAGAGATCAAGGAAAAGGCCTTGAGCATGATGGCCGACGCCGGCTTGTCGGGAGTGGAAAATAATTTTCCTGGCGAAGTGTCGTCGGGGGTGCGCCGCCGCGTCGAGATTGTGCGCGCCCTGATGAACGACCCCAAGGTGCTGCTGCTGGACGAGCCGTATCGCGCTCTGGACTCGCTCACCAAGTCGGTGATGCACGAAGCATTGCTGGAAATTTATTACAAGAACAAGGTGACGATTTTCTTCATCACCCATGACCTCGAAGAAGCGATTTTTCTCGGTCACAAGGTGGCGATCATGACCTCGCGCCCGTGCAAACCGAAGAAAGTCGTCACGGTGGATATTCCGCATCCGCGCGACTACGGCGTGCTCACCTCCAAACGGTTTCGCGAACTGATGGAAGAAACCAGTGAAGCGGTACATGAAGAAGCGATCAAGGCCTTCAAGGCCGGCGAGAAGGAGGGTTGACCGTGTCGTCACGCAAATTTTCTTACAAGGCTCTGGCGCGCGGCTTGGCTTCCATTGTGGTGTTTCTGGTGCTGTGGGAAATCGGCGCGCGCTCCAAGACCTGGCTGGGCGCAGATATCTTTACGCCCTTGCGCGAGGTGCTGGGCGCACTGGGGTTCAAGAAAACCTATCTGCCCTGGGTTGGCGCAATTCCTGCCCCTAGCGAGGTGTTGCATGCGTGGGCCTCCGTGATCGTTGATGCTGGCTATTGGCAGAGTTGGTACAAAAGCTCGTTCCGGGTTGCGGCCGGCTTCATCGCGGCGATGCTGATCGGCATTCCGTTTGGCCTGTGTCTGGCAGTGAGCCGCACCGCTTACGGCATCGGCTTTCCGGTGTTTGAAGTGTTGCGGCCGATCCCGCCGCTGGCGTGGGTGCCGGCCTCGATCATTTTCTGGCCGACGCAGGAAATGTCGATTGCCTTCGTGACCTTCCTCGGCGCGTTTTACACCATCGTCATCAACGTGGTGGGTGGGGCGAAGTCGATCGATGTCCGCTACTTTCAGGCCGCGCAATCGATGGGATCGTCGCGCGCCGATATCTTCATGCGCATCATTCTGCCCGGCACCCTGCCATCCATCGCGGTCGGCTCCGCTGTCGGCATGGGCATTACCTGGGAGGTGGTGGTGGCCGCCGAGATGATTTCAGGGGGCGGCAGTCAGGTCGGCGGCACCGGTGGTGGCGGCCTCGGTTTCTTTATCTGGAATTCCTATGTTGGCGGCTCCTACGAGCAGATTGTGGTCGGCATGATTTCGATTGGCATCGCCGGCTTCATATCGAGCGAATTGCTGCGCAGTCTGGGCAAATACGTCACCCCCTGGTTGCGGTTGCGGTAGCGGCGAAGGGTAAAGAGGGTAAAGCGGGTAAAGAGGGTAAAGAGGGTAAAGAGCAATCCATGAGTGAATCCAATACTTTGAAGACGCAGGCCGTGCCCGCCGGGATCACCGTCAGGGGGGTAAGCAAGCGCTATGGCGCAGCGCACCTGGCGCGTGAAGTGGTGCGCGACTGCAGCTTCACCATCGAGGCCGGCAAGCTGACCGTGATGATCGGCCCCTCGGGCTGCGGCAAGAGCACCCTGATTCGGTTGCTGGCCGGGTTCGAGCGGCCGGACACCGGCAGCATCCTGCTCAATGGCGCGCCGGTGACCGGGCCGGGCCGCGACCGCCTCGTGGTGTTTCAGGAGACCGCGCTGTTTCCGTGGATGACCACCTACGACAATATTATGTACGGCCCGCGCGCGCGCGGCGAAGTGACCAAAGACACGCTCGATCTGGCTGAATTTGTGCTCAGCAAAGTCGGCTTGCAGGAGTTTCGCAAAAAGTACCCGACCCAGCTCTCGGGTGGCATGCAGCGGCGCGCCGAGCTGGCGCGCGCGATGATCAACCACCCCGAGATCATGATTCTCGACGAGCCATTTCGCGGGCTGGACGCGATGACCAAGGAGTTGATGTGGGAGTACTACGCGGGGCTGTTTGAAGAGTCGGGCCGCACCAACTTTTTTGTCACCACCGATATTGACGAAGCCGTGTTTCTGGCCGACCGCCTGCTCATCATGTCGAATATCCCGGCCCAGGTGCGCGCCGAAATCGAAGTCGATTTGCCGCGTCCCCGCCGCCTGGCTGACATGGTGACGAGTGACCGCGCCAACGCGGTGAAGATGGAGGCTCTCGCCATCCTGCATGAAGAGGCGATGAAGTCGTTCTCGCGCGGCAGCAAGGCGGCGGCTGATTTTGTCGAGGCGTACACCAAGCGTGGCGCGAAAGCTTGATCGAATCAATGCTTACCCGGCCAGTGGTGATTGCACTGGCCCTCGCGGGCGCTGCATGTTCGGTCGCGGCAGGCACGCTGCGCAAACAGGCAGGGCGCGAAGCGTGGGCGGCCAGGCTCGACCTGGCCGGCTACGTGCTCATGGGAATCAGCATGCTGTGTTTCATCATCGCCGGTTGGCGCGGCACGGAGAGTTGACATGACGGCCAAAATCATCGACGGCAAAGCGATTGCCCAGGAAGTCAGACTGGAGTGGAAAGCGCGCGCCGAGCGCCTGCGCGCCAAAGGCATGAAGCCCGGCCTCGCGGTCGTCATCATTGGCGACAACCCGGCCTCGCGGGTCTATGTACGCCACAAGACCAAGGCCTGTGCCGATGTCGGCATTCACTCGGAACTGCACGAGTTTGCCGCTGATGTGGGCGAAGCGGTGGTGCTGGAGCGTATCGCCGCGTTGAATGCTGCGCCGCATATTCACGGCATTCTGGTGCAGTTGCCGCTGCCACCGCGCTTTGAAGTGCGCACCATGCTCGAAGCCATCGCGATTCACAAGGATGTCGATGGCTTCAATCTCTACAACGTGGGAGCGCTGGTGGCGAGCGACACCGTGTTCCCGCCCTGCACGCCGTTTGGCGTGCTGTGCATGCTCGAATACAGCAAGATTCCGATTGCCGGCCAAAACGTGGTGGTGGTGGGGGCCAGCAATATCGTCGGCAAGCCGCTCGCCAGCATGCTGATGAAGCGCGACGCCACGGTGGCGATCACCCATATCAAAACCCGCGATCTGGCGCAGTGGACGATTCTGGCCGACATCCTGGTGGTCGCCGCCGGCAAACCCAACCTCATCACCGCGCCGATGGTGCGCACCGGCGCGGTGGTGATTGATGTCGGCATCAACCGCCTGCCGGATGGACGTTTGGTGGGTGACGTGGACTTCGAGGCGGTCAAGGAAAAAGCCTCGTACATCACGCCGGTGCCGGGCGGGGTCGGGCCGATGACGGTGACCATGCTGCTGGTCAACACGATTCAGGCGGCCGAGCGCGCGCTGGAACACCAGCCGCCGGGCCTCAAGCTCGCTGCGGCGTAGCTGCGCACGCGGCAACCGGAGCGGTAACAGGCCGGAGAAGCGCTACCAGAGCGGCTCTGCGCGCGGTCGCTGGCGCAGACTGTTGGCAACGTCAAACCTGCAATCGCGCAGCCCGCGCCACAGCCGCGCCGCAGCCTGGCCCGGCATCACAGGCTGTTCCAAAGCATCCATGCGCCCACTGCGAGGCAGAGCAGGCCGGCACTGCGCCGCAACGCGGTGGCACTCACCGCGTGCGCGAGGCGCGCTCCGGCGATCACCCCGATGAGTTCACCACTGGTGATCCAGGCCACCACCGGCCAGTGAATGCCGCCATATTGCAAATGGGCCAGCGTGCCGGACGCCGCCGAAAACACCTGCAACACCTGACTGGTGCCAATCGCCGTGAGCGGTGCAAAACCGGCAATCACCATCAGCGGCACCGAAAACAGGGGGCCGCCTGCGCCGGAGAAACCCGAGCCCAAACCCGCCAGGGCACCGATGGTGAGCAGCACGCCGGTGCGCTGCCTGGCGACGGCGTATGCGCCGCCAGCACGCACCGGCGCGAACACGTAAGCACCGGCAAATATCACCAGCAAGGCGATGGCGCGTACCAGGGTGACGGCGTCAACCGCGGCATTGAGCCGCGCGCCCACGTAACTGAATACGATGGCCCCGGCGCAGACCAGCCCGGTTTGGCGCCAGTCGATGCTGCCCTTGCGCTGGAACAGGAGGCTGCCCAGAACGCCTGTGAAGATGAAGGTGAACAAGGCAGTGGCGCTGGCTTGATGCGGATTGAGATCGGCCAGTGCGATGAGTGCAGGAATCAGCAGGATGCCGCCGATGCCAACCGCGCCAATCGACAGGCCCACCAGCACCGATGCCGCCAACAGCAGGACGCTATCCGGAATCACGCCAGGCTCCGGCCAGAGGTTTGCACATTCTCTATTTGCACACCCTCAGTCTGGCGTCCGCCACGCCGCCAGCGGGCGGGCGCGCGCCATCAACCGGCGGCAAAGGCCGTCAGGGTGCCGGTGATGATGGTATTGAGCGAGCGCATCAAGGTGTAACCGAGGCTGTGATCGGCATCCGCCAAGGCAATCAACTGATCCCCGTCAATTGCCAGCGCCTTGCACTGCGATGTCGCAGTGGCACTGGCAATCCGCTTTTGACGTGACTCGATCAGCGCGCCCCAGCCAAACACTTCGCCATGGCCGATGATTTGTCCGGCACTGGCCTGGCGGTTGCCCACCGCGAGCGAAAACAGAATGGTGCCCTCAATCAGTACATAAAAAGTGTCGGCCGGTTCGCCAACGCTGTACACCTGTTTGCCGGCCGGCAACACCACCGGCCGGGCAATCGATGCAATGCGCGCGCGTTGCGCGCCGCTGAAGCGCGCGAAGAAGCTGGCCCGCGAGAGAAACTCCTCGATGGCCGCTTCAGGCGCCGCAGCGGCAGGCGCGGCCACGGCCACCCTTATTTCCAGCCGACGATGTCGCGGAACTTCTGCAGCTCGTCTTCCTTCATGAACACGGTGTGCTCTTTGCCGGGGTAGCGGCGATTTTTCACATCGTCCATGTAACCGCGATAACCGTTCTCGAGAATCGGCACCAGGTCGGTGTAAATCTTCGAGTGGCGCGGCGTGTGTTTCTCATACAGGTGGAACAGGTCGGAGCCGATGATGTGCACGCCGTCCGAGGTGTTGCCGGAGCCCAGGCTGATGACCGGATGGGGCAGCGTCTCGGCAAGATACTGCGACACTTCCGAGGTGACCACTTCGGTCATGATCGAGAAGCAGCCGGCCTGCACAAAGGCCATTGCGTCGTCGATCAGTTCCTTGGCGCGCACGGCGGTCTTGCCTTGTGCCGCGAAGCCGCCCAGTTGCGGCATGCGCATCGGGCAAATGCCGATGTGGCCCTGCACCGGAATACCGGCTTTGACGATCGCCTCGATAAAGCGCGCGTGGTGGATGTTGCCTTCGCACTTCATCACTTCGGCGCCGGCTTGCGCAACATACTTGGCGGCATTGTCGACCGCTTGCTGCTCTGACAGGTGAAAGCTCATATAAGGCATGTCCACCATGCGCAGGCCGTATTGCGAGCCGCGCTTGACCGCCTGCGCCATGAACATCACTTCTTCAAACGATACCGAAGTGGTGGACTCGTGGCCGAACAGCACCATGCCGCCGGTGTCGCTCACGCACAGGATGTCGATGCCGAGGCGGTCAGCGATGATGGCGTTTTCGTAATCGTAAACCGCGAGCTGGACGATCGGTTCCTTGTTTTTCTTTTTCTCCATCAACATCGGGATGGTCATCTTCTTGCGCGGTTTAGCTGCGGGGACTGCGGGGGCTGCGGCGGCGTCTGCCATGGTGTCTCCTTCGTTGGGCGTGAGTGTGATGTGCTACAGGAGATAAGCAAAGCAAATCCTGAGCCAAACGCAAACCTTCCATGCCATCAACGGGTTGAACGCGCACGCGGCGCAGGCGTAACGCTCAGGCGTTTCGATCCGAAACGATGGGCGCGCGCGCGTTCCCGGCCGGCTCAGGCGCGGCACGCGTCTGCCGCAGCAAGCCCCAGCGGCGGCGGCGCATCCACAGGGCCTTGCGTCCGATGCCGAGCATGGCGGCCATCTCCACTTCCGACAAGGTGTCCTGATACTTGAGCACCATCTGTTTGATATAGTCCTCGACCGATAGCGCATGCGCGCTGGCATCGGCGGCGTCACCGTCACCATCACCATCACCATCACCATCACCGCCGCCGGCCGCCACGCTGGCGTGGCTGCCGCCATGGGTGCCGGCATGCGCAATCAGGCCATCGGCCAGATCGGCGTAGACCAGCACGTCGCCGTCGGCGAGGATTACCGCACGCTCGATCAGATTTTCCAGTTCGCGCACATTGCCCGGCCACTCGTAGCTGTGAATGAAATCGGTGAACTCGCGATCCAGGCCAGTGATGCGCTTGCCCATCCGCGCCGCATAGTGCTCAATGAAATGGCGCGCCAGCAAATCGACATCGCGCCCGCGCTCGCGCAGGAGCGGCACGTGCAGCTCGATTACATCGAGCCGGTAATAGAGGTCTTCGCGAAACTGGCCGTTTGCTACCGCTTGCTTGAGATCCTTGTTGGTCGCCGCGACGAAACGCACGTCAACCAGATGCACGTCGCGTGCGCCCACCGCGCGCACCTGCTTGTCTTCGAGCACGCGCAAAAATTTGACCTGCAGCGGCAACGGCAAATCGCCGATTTCATCCAGAAACAGGGTGCCGTTGTGGGCTTCGCGGATCAGGCCTTCGCTGTTGACCACCGCGCCGGTGAACGCGCCCTTGACGTGGCCGAATAGTTCGGCCTCCACCAGTTCGGACGGGATCGCACCGCAATTGACGGTGACCAGCGGACCTTCGGCGCGCGGGCTGTCGTAGTGCAGCGCCTGCGCCACCAACTCCTTGCCGGTGCCGCTCGCGCCGAAGATCAACACGTTCGCATCCGTGGCCGCGACCTTGCGCACCATCTCCATCACGCGCAAGATTTTGGGATGTTGGCCCACCACCACTTTACGGTCACGCGACTTGCGCAGGGTGCGGCGCAGGATCGCGTTCTCCTGGCGCAAACGGCGCTCATCGAGCGCGCGCTTGCAGGCATGCAAAAACTCGTCGTTGTTGAACGGCTTGATGATGTATTCGCAGGCCCCCAGGCGCAGCGCGGCAATCGCGCTCTCCAGCGACGAAAAACTGGTCATCAAGATCACCGGGCGCGCCGCCTCAACTTCCTTGGCGAGGCGGATCACATCGAGGCCGCTGTCGCTGCCAAGGCGCAAATCGGTCACGATCAGGTCGAACGCGCCGGTGTGGATCACGTCGCGCGCCGCATGCAGACCGGACTTGTAGGTCACGTCGTAAGGGCCGTCGCTGAGCAGCATCTCGATGCCAGCGCGAATGCCGGCATCATCATCGACGACGAGAATTTTCGGGCGGCGTGGCACGGGGCCGGTCATGGAGCGATTGCCTTTGTTTATGAGGGCGCGTGATGTTTGGGCAGGGTGACGACAAACTGGGCACCGCCGTCCGGATGATTCCCGGCGCGGATCGAGCCGTTGTGTTCGTGCGCGATTTCGTGGCTGATGGCAAGGCCTAGCCCGGTACCTTCGCCGCTCGGCTTGGTGGTGAAGAAGGGGCTGAACACCTTGGCCTGCACTTCTGCTGCAAGACCCGGGCCGGTATCGCGAATCGCAATCTCGATGACGTCGGCGAGCACGGCGGTGTTGACCGAAATCGAACCGCGGCCGCGCATCGCCTGCGCGGCATTCAAGAAAATATTGTGAAAGATCTGCTGCAACTGGTCCGCATGGCCGAACACCCAGGCGGCCGGGTTGGGGGTGTGCATCAACTGGGTGGTTTCGCCCAGGCTGTCGTAGCCAAACAGCGCGGCGGCTTCTTCAATCGCTACATCGACCTGAAACGCGGCTGCTGTTTCGTGACCGACCTTGGCAAACACGTTGAGCTTGCGGCTGATGGCGAGAATGCGGCGCACGCCCGAGGCAATGTTGCGCAGACCTTTTTCGAGCGACTCGGCCGAGGTGGTCTTGCGCGATTGCAGCACCTGCAAAATCGAATGCACGGCGGTGAGCGGGTTGCTGATCTCGTGACTCACACTGGCCAGCATGAAGCCGAGCGAGGCGAGGCGCGCAGTCTGCGCGTGGGCTGATTCAAGATGATGCAGGCGCGTCTCGTCCATCACGATCAGGCAGGCGCCCTGCGGCAGGCGCCGCACCCAGACCCGCTCGTGCAGCTGCAGCGCGGGCGTGATGCTGCGCGTGACCAGCACTTCCTGCTGGGTCAACCACGGCGGGTCGCCCTTGAGCGCAGCACAGTAATCGGGGAAAAGCTGGGCCAGGGTGCGCGGGCCCTCAACTGGCATGTCGCGCCCAGTGGCGCGCATCGCGCCATTCACATACAGCACCGTACCCGGCTCGTTGACCACAATCACCGGCCACGGCACGCTGTCGGCAAACGGTACCAGGGTATCGCGCAGCGACGGCACCGGGGCGCGCCTGCGCGCGTCTGTTTCACCAGAGGCGAACAGTTCAGTCAGGGCGTAATTGGATTTGCGTGACATGCGGTGCCTGTTGCCGTCCTGTATTGGCGGTACTGCATTGCGGTTCCGTGTAATCGCTGTAGCAGCGTGATACCAGCCGTGATATCCAGCCGGTGAAGGCACTCTCATGATACGCGCGCGGTTTGCCGCAACCCGCAGGCAAGGACAGAGCGAGCAAGTTGCGTGCGCGGCGCTTGCAGGCGGCGCGCATGATTTCGAACGTTTCTTTTTGTCATTTTGAGATAGGGGGACGGTCAAATATGTTTCGTCTCGAAACGCCGCGCGCACTTTGCACACGCACTGATTGACAAACCACCAAAGCGCGCGCACTGTTGATCTTGCAGGCGATCTTGCAGCTGCGGCGCGCAATGGTTTATCCCACTCGTGCGCCGCATCTCTGCAACGGGGGTAACAGTCACAGGAGAACGCAAAGAGCAGGATCAAGACAGGTCAACAAACAAGGAGGAGCGGGCATGAGAGAAGTCGATCAACTGCAACAGGTGGTGCGCGAGTCACGGCAGGAAATTCAGGCGCGCACGTCGATGACGCATGATGTTAAGCGCAGGTCTTTTCTGCGCGGTGCGGCGGCGTCCGCCGCTACGGCAGGTGGCGCGTCAGCGCTGGCCGCCGCCGGTGCAGTGCGCGCGCAAGGCACGCCGCTGGCGATACCTGAGTCCAACAAGCAGATGGGCCGGCCGATGCCGCCCGAAGAATATGGCATGCCCTCGAAATTTGAGGCCAAGGTCAAGCGCCGCCGCACCGACGTATTTGTCAACCGGCAAAACTTTTCTGACTGGAGCATGACGCCGCTGCAATCGACGCCCGGCATCATCACGCCCAACGGCCTGTTCTACGAGCGCCACCACAATGGCGTGCCCGACATTGACCCCGACACCCACGTGCTGGCGATTCACGGCATGGTGCGCAAGCCCTTGCAGTTGACGATGTCAGACCTGATGCGTTATCCGGCGGTATCGAAGTTTTATTTCATGGAATGCTCCGGCAACGGCCTGACCGACTGGCTCAAGCCGGCCTCCAAGACGGTGCAGCAAACCCACGGCCTGCTGTCGTGCGCGCAGTGGACCGGTGTGCCGGTGTCGTGGTTGCTCGACGAAGCCGGCTTGCTGCCCGAAGTGAAATGGCTGATTGCCGAAGGGGCGGATGGCTCGGGCCATTTGCGCAG
>JANNCZ010000119.1:0-1978 GCA_031387185.1 Burkholderiales bacterium | reverse complement strand
CCGATCGGCCGCCTGGGCGGCTCGGGCGGGGTCGTCAGACCGCGCAGGGCATCGAAAATCTGCTTGATGCCTGACGCACGGCCTTTGAGAATGTTCCATACGAAAGTCGCAAACAATGAACAACGAAACCAAACCCCGCGTCGCCGACATCCTCGCGCAAGCCTTCATGCAGGAGAACGTGAGCACCTGTTTCGCGCTCCTCGGCGACGCGAACATGAGTTGGGCGGCACGCCTGTCCGGCCTTGGGTGCCGCATGATTTACGTGCGGCACGAGCACTGTGCGGTGGCATCTGCGATGGCTTACGCGCGCAAGAACCAGGACGTAGGCGTGGCCACTGTCACCTGCGGGCCCGGTGTGACGCAACTCATCACTGCGCTGCCGGCGGTCGTGCGCGCCCATTTGCCGCTGGTGGTGTTCGCCGGCGAAGCACCGCTCAAGAGCGGTTGGTACAACCAGGCCATCGACCAGGCGCCGCTCATCACAGCTACCGGTGCTGCGTATCACAGCCTGCACCTGCCCGCGCGCATGCCGGTCGCAATACGTGATGCATTTCTGCAGGCGCGCCGCGAACGCCGGCCCGTGGTGATCGGAGTTCCCTTCGATCTGCAAGGGTTGCCGTGGGATGGGCCGGCCACGTTGCCCAAGCCCTCGCATCAGTTGTTGCCGCGCAATTCGCCACGGCCACCGCATCCTGATGACGTGACCAGCGCAGCGCGACTGGTGGCTGGTGCAGAGCGTGTCGTGGTGCTGGCCGGTCTCGGTGCGGTGGAGGCGAAGGCAGGAGCCGCTTGCCGGGCCTTGGCCGCGCACACCGGTGGCTTGCTGTCAACGACGCTGCCTGCGCGCGGGCTGTTTCACGACGACCCATTTTGCGTCGGTATCGCGGGCAGTTTCACACCTGAGGTGGGCCTTGAACTGCTGTTGCAGGCTGACCTCGTCATCGCGGTGGGCTGCTCGCTTGCCTATCACGCGGGCGGTGGCGGGCAGCTTTGGCCGAAGGCGAAGACGCTGCAGATTGATATCGACCCGGTGGGCGTGAGTCAAGGACAGGAAGTGGCGCGGCATCACTTGCAGGCCGATGCGCGGCTGGGCGTCGAGGCATTGACTGCGGCCTTGACTGCGGCGTCGGATACGACTCTCACTGCGGCGTCCGCGGCGGCGTCAACTGCGGCCAGCACCGCAGCCGCGCCTGCGCGCAGCGAACCTTGGCGCAGCGATGCCATCGCCGCGCGCATTCGCGATACCAAACCCGACAACCACGTATTCGAGATCGAGCCAGGTCTGCTCGACCCGCGCCGCGTCGTTGAGGCGCTCGAAGCGGCCTTGCCGCGCGACTGGGAGTTGGTGAATTCGGGCGGTCACTGCTCATGGTTCTTTGCGCAAATGCCTTCGCGCCCGCAAGAGCAGTTCCTCACCATCCGCGAGTTCGGTGCCATCGGCAATGGCATCTCGTTCGCCATGGGCGTGGCAGCGGCGCGCCCCGATCAAACCGTGGTGCTGTTCGACGGCGATGGCAGCCTGATGATGCACGTGCAGGAGCTTGAAACGATTCAGCGCCATGGACTCAACATCCTGATCGTGGTGATGAACGATGGCGCGTATGGCTCCGAAGTACACAAGATGCGCGCGGAAGGGCTGACCGAGGAAGGGTCGGTGTTCGGCTTCAGCGATTTCGCCGGCATCGCGCGCGGGTTCGGGCTGCCGGGGAAGACGTTCACTACCCTGGACGATGTGCCAAAGATGGTGACCGAGTTTGCTGCGAGCGGCGGCGCAGCGGTGTGGGACTTTCGCGTCTCGGACAAGGTGGTGTCGCCGTCGATACGCCGTGCGCATCCGCATCCCGCAAATAAATAGACGGGCACAGGGCGCCGGGCCGGATCAACCGTATGGCCCTGTCAGGCTCACCCACCAAGGGTTTCCGCCATTAGAATGCCCTCATCACTCCCCCGTTCTTAACGCATCCACGCCATCCTTTGA
>JANNCZ010000065.1:0-4593 GCA_031387185.1 Burkholderiales bacterium | reverse complement strand
TCGCGCCCCCTGGCGAGCGCGCGGATCTTGGCATCGGCAATGCCGCGCTTCAACATCCAGAAGCCGCAGTCGGGGTGGATGTATTTGACGCGGCCGGTGCCGAGTACTTTTTCGGCATGCTCGATCGAGCGCGCGATCTGCTCGGCCGATTCGGCTTCGGTTTTCTTGATGTCGACCACGCCAAGGCCGAAGCCGATCTTGGGGTCGAGATCGCGGAACACTTCGAGTTCTTCGACCGGGCGATGGGCACATTCCATCACCACGTGGTCGACATGCAGGGCATTGAGGTACTTGATCAGGCTCTTCCAGCCGCCCTTCTGGATGCTTTGCCCGCCGTAGTTGCCGAAGCACAGGTGCACGGCCGGCACGGTCTTGACCGCATCGAGCACCAGATTGAGGGAGGAGGCGGCCCATTCCCATTCGTCCGGCGCGCCCGGCAGATTGGCTTCGTCGAGCTGAATGATGTCGGCGTCGACGTTTCTTACCTGCTCGGCCAGCACTTCGCCCAGTGCATGTGCCAATGCCGGCGTGTCACGGTAATGCTTGTTCATCAGCATCTTGGCCAGCATGTGCGGGCCGGTCACGGTGAACTTGAACGGCTTGGTGGCCAGCGCCGAGGCGCGCTGGCAAGCCAGGGGCAAGTCGAGTGTGCCGCTGCCGAGCGCGCCTTCGACCACGCCTGGCGGCCGGGCGCGAAAGCGCGTCGCTTCGGCGCGGCGATAGGCCAGCCGCTCCTCAAAGCGCATGCGGAAACCGACACCGTCCATCGGTCGCACGAAGTATTCGATCATGCCGTTGGTTTCCGGGTGGTTGATGTCGAAGCGATACAGCTCACCGTCGCACACCACATCCACCCCGGCTTCTTCCTGGGTTGCAATCACCACACGGGTGGCGTCGATCAGGGCCTGCTCGGATGGTGCAGCGACCAGCCACTCCGGAACCGGGTACGAGCCGACCACGGTGGTTTTGATGCGCGGCATGTTTTTTCCTGGGCGAATCGAAGGTTGAATCGATCGGATGCTAGCACAAGTAACCATATCGTTACATCCGCTGTAGACGTGGACCATCGGCAAAAGCCTTGCGCTGATAGCGCCAGCAAATGCGGTCATGACGACCAACGTTTGACGTAGGCCGCATTCTCGCTCCCTCTGAGTGCTTTCCTACCGCTCGCTGGCCGCAACGAGCAGCAGCGCGCCGACAACGGCAAAGACCACCCATGAAAGGTGCTTGCCACGCGTGAAGTACAGCGGAAAGAAGGCAGACACGACTGCGCTGATTCCGATAGCGCGCAGAGCATGACTTTCGGTGAAAGTGCCCTGAGCGACGATGAGCACGAGGTACGCCAGACACCACCATGCCAAGGTGGTGAGGTGCCATGCGAAACGAAGCGTTCCCGCGGTGAACGCAGTGCTGCCGAGTACCTTTGGCAGTGCATCCCGCTTGAATAGACGAACGAGGATGTAGCGCTCTCCGAGATAGGAATGAGCCAAGCCCGTAAGGACCATGAACACGACGACGAGGTAGAGCATTCGATGCGGACCAACGACTAAAGTAACTGGCGCGCCGCTCTTGGCGCGTCCGTGTTGACAGAAGTGTAGGGCTTCACTGCAACTTTAGCGAAAAGAGGAATACCGCCAAGAACGCAAGACCACCAAGAAATAACCCTGCGCCATACGGTGGTAAAACGTCGCCCTTGACCAGATGGCGTCGCGGATTATCTTTGACATGGACAATGTCGACGGATCCACCCTGAATTAGATTCTCGACAATTTCCTTTGGCAGGAAAAGCTGTGTGTTGAACTCACTGCCATTCGCACTCAGAATCTTGACATCAAATACAGCACGGAGTTTCCCCTCATATTCTGAATAACTTCGGGGCATTTCTTGGTGCTTGCTGGCTACTTTGATTGTGGCGGACACACCATGTGACAGTTGCCAGCGGTCACTAATATTTACGATGTTTCCCAAAAAGCAGGCGAGAGCACCAACCAGTAGAAATATCCGGAAAAACCATTTCCGAATTAGCCCTCCGCCTGGATAAACGCCTTCGATACCTATGTCCACTGCGACTTCTCCGGTTTTGAGGCCCAACGAATCAGCTCAGGGGCGCGCAGCTGCATCGCGCGACCCCTGCGGTGCCGGGTTGGGCAGCGTATCGCCGCTGGATTCAATGCCAGCCTCCGCAGCATAGAGCTGCGGCAGAAACGATTCAAAGTTGCCCACCTCTTCGATGTTGTGTTTTATCCAGGCGCGGCCCCGTGCCTCGTCGAAGGCAAACATTCGAATCAGCGGGTTGACAATCCGTCCGGCGAACCCTTCCGCGCCCACCGTCAGGCTGTTGCTATAGCGCGTACCTGACTCAACTGCGTTGAACGCGTAGTCCATTCGAACAAGCCGCAGCCCGTGAAACCGGGGCCGGTGGGCGAAGCCCTGCTCATCGAGCTTGGTGATCTCGGTGTGTACGTCCATCAGGTAATCGGGATTGGCGCCAAACATCTCGGTCAGATGGATCACGCTCCCTACCCCGATCGTCCCGTCAGGGTTGCGCCTCGAGTACTCGATGGAAATGTGGTCGCGCGGATGCCACACCCGGTAGCGATTCAAGCGCTGCCCGTCGTATAGCATGTCGCCCTCCAGGTGCTTGAACCACCAGACCAGCATTTTCGGCGTGACACCGCGAACGAGTTGATGCTCGATCCAGCAATGAATGCGTCCATCGGCAAGAATCTCGAACCCGGAGCGGGCGCTCTGGACCGGTTTGCACACGCACCGGATGTCCAGCGGATCAGGGGCCCTTCGCTTCGGCAGTGCGGATCGGCCGATGGCCAGCAAGCCCGCGACACCGAGCACCGCAGCCGCCCCGAGCATGAATGTGCGTCGTTGCATTCCTGGCTTGTCCTCTACATCCGCCAGCGTTTAGGCGTCGATCGTGATGACTGCAACGGTCACGCTCTGCAAAGCGGCCCAACGCAGAACTGTGCGGCGCGCGCAGCGCGTCCGAACCAGCGCCGGGTTGGGCGTCATCACGCGGCTTGGAGCAGGAACTCAACTTTGACTGCCTCATAGGGGAACTCGATTGCACCGCTGGCGGTTCTATCGAGGACGCCCGCATCCAGCAGTGCGGTGACGTCACCGTGCACAGTCTTTACGTCCCGGCCAACCCGGCGAGCCACCGCGCGTATGGAGATAGGGCCCACACCGCAAAGAGACTTCAAGAGTTCCCACCGCCTGGCTGTGAGCACCTTCCATAGCAGTTCGGGACTCTCGAAACTGATCCGCGCATTCTTCTGCGGTTTGCCGGTCTCCCAGGCACGAATGAAATCTTCGCCCGCCTCCTGCCGCGTCGCTACATCAAGAATGACTGTTTTCACTATTCCACCTCGCGATATCCGCCTCGAAGTCCGCGATAAGTTTCCGCGGGGTTGAGAAGGTGTACTGCCTTTCCTGTCCACCGAAGTGTCGATGATCACCCTTGCCGCGCTCGTTGCCGTATCTGACCACGCACTCTCTATTCTTGATGTATGCCAGTCGATACTTGTAAGGGTGTTCTGATGGTGGAAGTGGCCCGGGAAGGAGCCAGACCACGTATTCGGCGAAGCCACCATCGGAGTCTGCAATCCGCTTGTTCAGGATTGATGCTGCCTTCATGATGGCGATTTTGCCAACATCGAGCCTCCGCGTCAACCTGGGTTCACATGCGGCAACCGAAAGCGGTGGCTTCTATGACGCCCAGCGTGGAGCTACGCGGCGCGCCGCTTTTGGCGCGTCCCGCTTAAGCGCAGGGTTAGGCTGGATGGTGGCTCTACAAATCGCCCGGATACAAACTTATGAAGCACGCTGGCGATCAACGTCTGATACGGCATGCCTTCTTCGAGTGCGCGCGCTTGAATATCCATCAAGTCTGGTGAGGACAGACGAATATTGATCCGCTTTTCTTTAAGAAAAGTAGCTGTGGCGGCGGCTTTGAATTTTGCCAATTTGGCTTTGGACGGAGAGGTGGACTTGAGTCCGCCTCTTTCGTAGGCATCCAAAATATCTTTTTCAAATGTATCAAGTCTTTTCATCAGGCTTGCTCCTCGGCAAGTAGTCTCTGGTGGCCTTTCTGCTCGGAATCACTGTCTTCAAAAAATAATAATCCGGTTCTTCAACGTAAGGCACCAAGTAAACAAAATCATCAAATGCCACGACAAGAACAGACTGGTTCGGATATTTTCCGGAATTCGGGTGGCGCAGATCATCCAACAAACCATCCGCCTCAACAGCTAGCGCAATTACCTCGAACGAGATATCACGCCCGACTTTCAATATCTCATTTTTGTCCGGGTTCCAGCGGAATGGTTTCATGACGCTAGTTTATAGTGATGTGTGCCTATTGTCACCTTCCTGCAAAGGGGGCGCCCAACGTAGAGTTAAGCGGCGCGCCGCTTTGCGGAGTGTCCGCTTGAATGCCGTGTTGGACGAAGCCGCTACGCGGAGAAAGTTGATTGGAAGAGCCGCAACCACAATGTGACCTCGCCCCCTCACCAGAGGGGTTCATTGAAATCCAGATGACGAGGTTACCCGAAGATGGAAACGACTGCCGCAAGAACCAGC
>JANNCZ010000062.1:0-10692 GCA_031387185.1 Burkholderiales bacterium | reverse complement strand
CCGCCGTGTTGAACGAATTGTTGCTTATCGGTGGCTCGCCGCAGGGTGCGCGCCCCAAGGCCCTGGTGCGCTACGAGCGCGGCAGCGGACGCATGAGCGCCGGCGAGGCCCGCATCGGCGCACGCATTGACCCCGGCGGTGTGCCGGGCGAGGACTGGCTGATCAAGTTTCCCGCTCGTGGCGAGCATGCCGAAGCCTGCGCCATTGAGGAGCTCTACGCCCGCTCGGCGCGCACCTGCGGCATCGATATGCCGGATAGCGAATTCTTCCCGCTGGGTCGCGGTCTGGCCGCGTTCGGCGTGAAGCGCTTCGACCGGGAGGCGGGAATGCGCGTCCCCATCCATACCCTGGCCGGGGCGCTGCATGCCGATTACCGGGTGCCCGCCGTTGACGCAATCGACTTTCTGCGCATGACCCGTCTCATGACCAATGACATGCGCGAAGTGCGCAAGGCGTTCGAGCGCTGCGTGTTCAACCTCGCCCTCCACAACCGCGATGACCACGCGAAGAATTTTTCCTACCGGCTTGGCCGCGACCGGCGCTGGCAACTGGCCCCCGCATACGATCTGACATTCAGCGCCGGCCCTCGTGGCCACCACCAGATGGCGTATGCCGGCGAGACGGCGGCGCCCATCCTGGCCGACGTGCTGCGGGTGGCGGCGAAGGGCGGTGTTGACGAGGCCACTGCGCTAGGCTGCGTCAAGCGCATGCGTGCGATGGCGGCGGGCCTGGAAAAAAGCGCGGCCGGATTGCCGATACGCAAGGCCACGTTGCGCGCCATCGTGAAGGCCGTTGCCGCGAACTGTGCGCGCATGAAACCATAAGCGGCGAAGATTGCACATGGCATCGGCCGGAGCGGCGGCGCCGATGCGCACCAGCACGTGGTCATCGGTGCGCAGCGTGGCGGCAGCGATCTGCCCGGTGACGGACGAATCGGGAAACGCGGTGAAACGCTCTGCGACCGGAGGCTGCACGCGCGCCGGGGCCTCGATGGCGCCGGTGGCACGTTCGCGCGCGCGAGCGCTTCGAGGAAACGCGCGCCAGGCAGGAAAAACACAAACATCGACACCGAGTCGTAATAGACCGGCCCGGGCGCCACAAACGTGGACCAGGCGCTGGCGAGGAGGGTCACGTGATGCCGGCCATCACCGGCACGGTGCGGTAACGCACACAGCCGACCCGATGACCATGCTAAAAGAGGTGGGGTGCGCGGAGTTGATGTGGATCAAACAACCCCCGCTGCGCCATGTTTGAATCGGGGTCGCCATGTCTGCGCATTACCTCAGCCGCCTGTTCGCGCCGCGCAGCGTCGCCGTGATCGGCGCCAGCACGCGCGCCGGTTCGCTCGGTCACGCGGTGTTTGCCAACCTGCGCGCCGGCGGATTCAGCGGCGACTTGTTTGCGGTCAATCCGAAATACGACGTGATCGACGGCCTGCCCTGCCATCGCAATCTCGCCGCGTTGCCACAGGCGCCCGAGCTCGCGGTCATCGTCACGCCCGCCGAAACGGTCAGCGGCGTGATCGAGCAGGCTGCCCGCGCCGGCACAAAGCACGCGGTGGTGCTCAGTGCGGGCTTCGGCGAAACCGGCGCGGCCGGCCAGGCGCTCGAGGAAAAATCGATAAGATCCTCTCGCACCAACGGTCTTCGCATGGTCGGCCCGAACTGCCTGGGGATCATGCGGCCATCCATCGGCCTCAATGCCACGTTCGCACGCGGCACCGCCAAGGCCGGTTCGATCGCCCTGGTGTCGCAATCGGGCGCGATGTGCGCGGCGCTGGCCGACTGGGCCTGGTCGGCCGGCATTGGCTTCTCGAGCGTGATCTCGCTTGGTGCCGCGGCCGATCTTGACTTCGGCGAGATCCTCGACTACCTGCTGCACGACGAAGAGACCAAGTCGATCCTACTGTATGTCGAAGGCATCCACGACGCGCGCCGCTTCATCAGCGGCTTGCGTGCGGCGGCCCGCACCAAGCCCATCGTGGTGCTCAAGGCCGGGCGGCACGCAGCGGGCGCCCACGCGGCTCTCAGCCATACCGGTGCCATCACTGGTGACGATGCGGTGTTTGACGCCGCCCTGCGGCGCTCGGGCGTCGTACGCGCGCAGACCTGGGACGAGTTGTTTGCAGCCGCGCGGCTGCTCGGTGCGGGGAGGCTGCCGGCCGGCAAGCGCCTCGCCATCCTCACCAATGGTGGCGGACCAGGCGTGATGGCGGCAGATTGCGCGATCGATCACGGTGTCACCCTGGCCAATTTGTCACCAGACACGCTTGCGCAACTCGATGCAGTGCTGCCGGCCCACTGGTCACACGGCAACCCAATCGACATTATCGGCGATGCATCACCACAACGGCTCGCTGCCGCACTCACGCCGCTGCTCGCCGACCCCGGCGTCGATGGCGTGCTCACGCTGTTCTGCCCGCAGATCGTGATGACATCAGAGGACGCCGCGCACGCGCTGCTGCCGCTGGCGCAGGCATCGGGCAAACCGGTATTGACCGGTTGGCTGGGGGAAACCGGTGTGGTTGCGGGGCGCGCACTGATCGAAGCAGCGGGCCTGCCCGCGTTTGACTCGCCGGAGGCCGGCGTGATCGCGTTTGCCGCGCTGGCGCAATACACCCGCGCGCAGGAATTGCTGCTGCAGGTACCGGCACCATTGGCATTGCCTGCCACGCCGGATCTGGACACGCCAGGTGTGGCTGCACCCGATGTGGCCGCGCCCTACGTGGCCGCTGCCTGCGCACTTGCGCGCACCACTGCTGCGTCCGGCCGTACCCTGCTTACCGAGCCTGAATCAAAGCAACTGCTTGGCTGGTTTGGCATCGCCACGCCGCGCACGCTGGTTGCCGCAACCTTGGTCGAGGCCATCCGCATCGGCGGTGAACTCGGTTATCCGCTCGCGCTCAAGATTTTGTCGCCCGATATCGCGCATAAGTCTGACGTGCAGGGCGTGACCCTCAACGTGCGCGACCTGCCCTCGCTCGAGCGCGAGTTCCGCAATCTGATGGCGCGCACCGCCAAGCTGCAGCCCGATGCAAAAATCGACGGTGTGGCAATCCAGCCGATGATCGAGAAGCGCTTTGGCCGTGAAATCATGATCGGCGTGGCGCGCGATGCGGTGTTTGGCCAGGTAATGAGCTTCGGCGCTGGTGGCGTCGCGGTGGAGCTGCTGCGCGACCACGCCATCGGGCTGCCGCCCCTCAACCGCCGCCTCGCCGAAGATTTGATCGAGCGCACGCGCATCGCGCGCCTGCTCGCTGCCTACCGGCATATCCCGGCGGCCAGTCACGAAGCCATCGTTGACGTGTTGCTGCGCGTATCGGGCATGGTGTGCGCCCTGCCGTGGCTGCAGGAGATGGACATCAACCCGCTGACGGTGGATGACACCGGCGCCGTCGCGCTCGACGCACGCGTGGTGATCGACCCGGCGCGTCTGGATGAAGACGTGCGCTACTCGCACCTGGCGATTCACCCTTACCCTACCCGGCTGGAGTCGAGCGCGTCATTGCGCGACGGCAGCGTGATCAACATCCGCCCGATCAGGCCCGAAGACGCGCGCATGGAATTGGCGTTTGTCGAGGGGCTGTCCGAGCAGTCGCGCTACATGCGCTTCTTCAATCCGGCGCGCAGCTTGCCGGCGCGCATGCTGGCGCGCTTTACGCAGGTCGATTACGAGCGTGAACTGGCGTTGATCGCCTTGCCGGGTGAGCCAACCGCTGCCGGCGTCACCCACATGATTGGCGTGGCGCGCTACACGCCGGATGCCGATGGCACCAGTTGCGAATTTGCCGTCACGGTTGCCGATCACTGGCACCACCGCGGACTCGCAAGATTGTTGATGCAGCGCTTGATTGCGGCGGCACACGAGGCGGGCTATCAGCGCATGACCGGCACGGTGCTGGGCGTCAACACAGCGATGCGCTCACTCATGCAGGCCTTGGGATTTTCCGCACGCGCCACGCCGCAAGACCCCAGCGTACTGGACTACACGCTCGATCTCGGCTGAGAAGCGCTTCAGTTTTCCTGAATCATGTCGCGGAAGCTGACCATCTCGTAGTCATTCCCGCGCTCGATCACGTTGACCGGAAACAGCAGGTGCTTGGTGCCGTCGATGATGGTGTGAATCTGCTCACCGGGCAAGTAGGCACCGGCCGGCAACACGAGCACCGCCATGCCCAACTGCGCCGGATCGGTAAGAAAAATGCCGTCGATGGTGTTGCGCCCATCACCCCACGCGCCGCCAGCATTGGTGAGCGAAGCGGTCACCGCCGTGCGCGACAAAATCTGCACGCCGGTGCTGGCCTGTCCCTTTGCTGCCGCGCCGTCGCGCGACAAACGCCGCACCAGAGCCAGATCCCAGCGCCCGCTGCTGCCACCGGGCATGTCGGGCTGCACGGCAAGCAGCGCGCCGATCTTGAGCCAGTCTCCCTTCACCTGCGCAACGGTTGCGCCGAAGCCGCCAGCACTGACGTTTTCGACCACCCAGGTTTCGGACTCGCCGCCCGCAAAGTCGAGCGCATCGTCGACGCCGCCCGCTTTCATCAACTCCAGTACGCGCTCGAAACCGTGGGCAATCGACATGCGCGCCTGCATGCGCTTGCGCTCGGCCTTGCGCACTGGTGGTTTGGGCGCCCAGTTGATCGATAGATGCTTGAACACTTCGCGCACCACGCGCGCGTCGGGCGTGCCGCCAAAGTCGATCCCGGAAGGCAACTCGCCGGCTTGATCGAGCTTAGCCAAAATCGTCAGCACGTCGGCATGCGCTGCCGTCGTGGCGAAAAAACGCAGGCCCGGCGTGACTTGCGCAGGCGGTGCCGCGAGGCGCAGCGGCTGGCGCCCCTGCTCCAGGTCAAACCAGTAGCTTGAGTCAGGCTGTGGCTGGCTCATCACGCGAAACCGCGACGAAAAATGGGCAATCACGCGCTCGCACACATCCATTTCCTGCGGGGTCAAGGCATCCGGCGCCGAGGCCGAGAGCAGCATCGCGCGCATCAGTTCTTCTTCAGGTGAACTATCACCGGGGATGCCAGGGTAGATGGTCATACGCGCCTGCGCCACCTTGCGCGCATCGGCAAACTGATAGGCGCGGCTGATGGACGTCCAGATATCGGCTGGCACCGGACCGTAGCGCACGTAGAGCCATTTGAGGCGGCGCGCCGAGGCGCGCAGTGCGCGCAGGGCAATCAGGCCATGTTGCGCTTTGAGCGCGTCGGTGCCCTTGTCTTTGCGTTCGATGCGCGCCATCAGATCGGCGTAGGCCTCGGCGGCGCGCGTCCAATAATCGTGCTTGGCGCCCCACAGCCGGCCTTCCTGAAAACGCGATTGGCGCGACAGGTTGCCGTAATCGCGGCCGACTTTGATCCGGTGCATTTGCGCCACTTCGTCAAGGCGCTTGATGATCTCGAAGCGGCGCTCCGGCCTCAACTCTTCGTCCTGCGTGACCGATTCGAGCCAGTGGGTGATCTCTTCAAGCGACTTCTGCGCGTCACCCGCGCGCAATTCGGCGAACACCTCTTCGGCCTCTTTGGCGTTGCCGAGCGGGTGACTGCCCTGCCCACGCAGCGCGGTGTTCTTGAGTGTCTCAAACAGCTTGATCATGCGCTCTCCAGCGTACGGCAATTCCGATTTTGATCCGGATAATTTTCCAATAATGCCGCAAAATCAATGAATTAGCAAGTTTTATTGCGGCAAGTTCGCATGCCTGGATGCTGGCTTTTTCACAGCGCCCGAAAACGGCGATACCGCAATATGACAACGTCATTTCGGCATAAAATTGGCGCGCTCGCTGCACCAGGTGACAAGG
The DNA here is from genome assembly GCA_031387185.1 of Burkholderiales bacterium. Classification (GTDB taxonomy): domain Bacteria; phylum Pseudomonadota; class Gammaproteobacteria; order Burkholderiales; family JAEUOS01; genus CANJDH01. The sequence continues at coordinate 4,890 of JANNCZ010000062.1, read as the reverse complement.
GGAACAAGTTGCCAGTGGAATCCCTCGGGATTTCCCGTTCAAGCTTCACAAACCGTACGCAAGCGCCGCGCGCATCCCGCCTCATTGCAGCCTTTGTTGCAACCTTAACTACGTCTTCGCTCCACCGGCCAAACACGCCGCTTCCCTATTTCATTCCCTCCCCGCCGCATGCGTATTTTGCTCATCGACGCCTCCAAGCCCAACAACATCATGTTCCGGCAGACCGGGCATCTGGCGTTGGTGGATTTTGGCGTGGCCAGGCAAATGAGCGAGCACACCATCACCGCCACCGGCGGCCTGATCGCCACGCCGCTGTACATGCGCCCCGAGCAGTGCCTGGGCAAACCGCAGGATGCGCGCAGCGATCTCTACAGCCTCGGCGTGATGTTGTACGAAATGTTCACCGGGCAGCGTCTGTTTGAATCGGACAATGTCGCAGCGATTGCGTTTTCACACGTGCACGGCGAGATCCCGCGTCTGCCAGCTGCGCTCGCGGGTTACCAATCGTTGATGGATCGCTTGCTGGCAAAGAATCCGGATGAGCGCTTTCAGTCTGCGCGGGAATTGTTTGGCTACATTGCTTATTGAGGCATTGGTTACGTCGGCGTTGCTTGTTGTGGCAATGCTTACTGCGCCAGTGCTTGCGGCGGCATCCCGTGCTGCGGAATGCCTTACTGAGGCAGTGGGTGCTGTGCGGTCCCGGCACGGACCGCACTGCGCGATAAAATCCGCCGATGCGCCAATACCTCGACCTGATGCGCCATGTGCTTGAGCACGGCGTGCAAAAAACCGACCGCACCGGCACCGGCACGCTCTCGGTGTTCGGCCACCAGATGCGCTTTGACCTGGCCGCCGGCTTCCCGATGGTGACCACCAAAAAGCTGCACCTGCGCTCGATCATTCACGAGCTGCTGTGGTTTTTGTCGGGCGACACCAACGTCAAATATCTGCGCGACAACGGCGTCACGATTTGGGATGAATGGGCGCGCGCAGACGGCGAGCTCGGCCCCGTGTATGGCTACCAATGGCGCTCGTGGCCGGTGCCCTCAGTGGACGCCAAGGTGCAACACGTTGACCAGATTGCCGAGTTGATGCGCCAGTTGAAAGCGACGCCCGATTCACGCCGCATGATTGTCTCTGCGTGGAACGTCGCCGACATTCCGAAAATGGCGCTGGCGCCTTGTCACGCGTTTTTCCAGTTTTACGTCGCACCGGCGGCAGACCCCGGCGCGCGCCACAAACTGTCATGCCAGATGTACCAGCGCAGCGCCGACATTTTTCTCGGCGTGCCGTTCAACATCGCGTCTTACGCCCTGCTCACCCACATGGTGGCGCACCAGTGCGATCTGGATGTGGGCGATTTTGTCTGGGTGGGCGGCGATTGCCATCTGTATTCCAATCACCTTGAGCAGACGCGCGAGCAGTTGTCGCGCACGCCGCATCCGCTGCCGCAACTGGTGATCAAGCGCAAACCCGATTCCCTGTTCGGCTATCGCTACGAAGATTTTGAAATCGCGGGCTATCAGTCGCATCCGCATATCAAGGCGCCGGTGGCGGTGTAGTGGCGCAAGTTCATGGGGAACCGGGCATGCGCGTCTCGATGATTGTCGCGATGGCGTCGAATCGCGCCATCGGCAAGGACAACCGCATGCCCTGGCATTTGCCGGCCGATCTCAGGCATTTCAAAGAGATCACCATGGGTTGCCCAGTGATCATGGGGCGCAAAACCTTTGAGTCGATCCTCAAAAGCCTCGGCAAACCCCTGCCAGGCCGCACCAACATCGTCATCACACGCAACCCCGCATTTGCGCATGCCGGCGTCACCACGGCCACCACGCCAGAATCCGCTCTGGGAGCGGCTCTCACTGCATGTTCACCGGCAGAACCGCACACACCAACGGTTTGGGCTGAACCTGCGCCTGAAGTATTTGTGACTGGCGGCGCGGAGATATACGAGGCCATGCTGCCGTTGGCAAGTCGTATCATCGTCACGGAAATCAGGCAATATTTCGACGGCGACGCTTTCTTTCCGGCGCTTGATCGCAATCTATGGCGCGAGGTGTCGCGACAGCCACAACCACTTAGCGGAACCCCGCAGGTGGCATTCGATTTTGTTGAATACAGGAGGCAATGATGTCAGGAGCAGGTTTTCACGTTCACGGCCCGCACGACCACGCGATCGAGCACGCGGCCCATGGCAGCCACGATGACGACGGCGACGGCAGTTTCTCGAGCCGCATTGCGGTCATGACGGCGATCATTTCCACGGTCGGCGCCCTGTTCTCCTATCAGGGCGGTGCGACACAAAATGACGCCATGATTTACAAGAACAACGCGGCAATCAAAAAGACCGAAGCGTCCAACCAGTGGAACTACTACCAGGCCAAGAGCAACAAGCAAAACCTGGCCGAGCTGGCGATGGCCCTCCCCGGTGTGGATGTCGACAAATACAAAAAAGAGGTCGCACGCTACAAGACCGAAAAAGAGGACATCAAAAAGGAAGCCGAAGCGCTGGAAGCCGCTTCCAAAAAATGGGATGAAGAGTCCGAGAAAAAAATCCATCTGCATCACCGCTGGGCGCAGGCCATGACGGTGATGCAGGTTGCAATTGCCCTCGCCGCCATCACCCTGCTTACGCGCAAACGCTGGATGAAGATGGCGGTGTACATCGCGACCGGGATTGGCGGCGTGCTCGCAGGAATGGCGATGCTGCACCTGTAGGTCTGCTCTGTCGCTGCAACGCGACAGGCGCAAAAATTCCTGTTGCAGCACGGCTCTTTGGTCTTAAACTCCGCAACGCGTCCGGTGGGTTTCCCCGGACGCGTTTTTCTTTGCCGGTCCGGTTACCGGTATTTCACACCCCTCAGGCCTGCGAGGCGCACCCATGAAATTCCGCTTCCCCATCGTTATCATCGACGAAGATTTCCGCTCTGAAAACACCTCGGGCCTCGGCATTCGCGCGCTCGCCGATGCGATTGAAAAGGAAGGCATGGAAATCCTCGGGGTGACGAGTTACGGCGACCTGTCGCAATTCGCCCAGCAGCAATCGCGCGCCTCCGCCTTCATCCTGTCAATCGACGACGAGGAATTCACTCCCGGCCCGGAGCTCGATCCTGCGGTCCAGAACCTGCGCACCTTCATCGAGGAAATCCGCTTCAAGAACGCCGAGATCCCGATCTACCTCTATGGCGAGACCAAGACCTCGCGGCACATCCCGAACGCCATCCTGCGCGAGCTGCATGGCTTCATCCACATGTTCGAGGACACGCCGGAGTTTGTGGCGCGGCACATCATCCGTGAAGCCAAGAGCTATCTCGATTCGCTGGCGCCGCCGTTTTTCCGTGCCCTCACCCATTACGCGCAAGACGGTTCCTACTCGTGGCACTGCCCCGGCCACTCGGGCGGCGTGGCGTTTTTGAAGTCACCGATCGGCCAGATGTTCCACCAGTTTTTCGGCGAGAACATGCTGCGCGCCGACGTCTGCAACGCGGTCGAAGAACTCGGCCAGTTGCTCGACCACACCGGCCCGGTGGCGGCCTCCGAGCGCAACGCGGCGCGCATCTTCAACGCCGACCACTGCTTCTTCGTCACCAACGGCACCTCCACTTCCAACAAAATGGTGTGGCATTCGACGGTGGCGCAGGACGACATCGTGGTGGTCGACCGCAACTGCCATAAGTCGATCCTGCATGCGATCATCATGACCGGGGCGATTCCGGTGTTCCTCACGCCGAAGCGCAACCACCTCGGCATCATCGGCCCGATCCCGCTCGACGAATTCAAGCCGGAAAACATCCAGAAGAAGATCGAGGCCAACCCGTTCGCGCGCGCCGCCTTTGCCAAGCACGGACGCAAGCCGCGCATCCTTACCATCACGCAGAGCACCTACGACGGCGTGGTCTACAACGTCGAAATGCTCAAGGAAGTGCTCGGCACCTACATCGACACCCTGCACTTTGACGAAGCCTGGCTGCCGCACGCGACCTTCCACGATTTTTACAAGAACATGCACGCGATCGGGCGCGACCGCCCGCGCAGCAAGGGCCCGCTGGTGTTCGCGACGCACTCGACGCACAAGCTGCTGGCCGGCATTTCACAAGCCTCGCAGATCATCGTGCAGGAGTCAGAGACGCGCAAGCTTGACCGCCACGTGTTCAACGAGGCCTACCTGATGCACACCTCGACCTCGCCGCAGTACGCCATCATCGCCTCGTGCGACGTGGCCGCCGCGATGATGGAGCCGCCCGGCGGCACCGCCCTGGTGGAAGAGTCGATCAGCGAAGCAATCGACTTCCGCCGCGCCATGCGCAAGGTGGACGACGAATGGGGCAAGGACTGGTGGTTCAAGGTCTGGGGCCCGAACAGCCTCAACGGCGACGGCATCGGCAAGCAGGAAGACTGGATGCTCAAAGCCAACGAAAAGTGGCATGGCTTCGGCGAGCTCGCCCCCGGCTTCAACATGCTCGACCCGATCAAAGCGACCATCATCACACCCGGCCTCGACGTCTCGGGCAAGTTCGCCAAGACCGGCATCCCCGCCTCGATCGTTACCAAGTTTTTGGCCGAACACGGCGTCATCGTCGAGAAGGCCGGCCTCTACTCGTTCTTCATCATGTTCACCATCGGCATCACCAAGGGCCGCTGGAACACCCTGGTCACGGCGCTGCAGCAGTTCAAGGACGACTACGACCGCAACGCGCCGCTGTGGCGCATCCTGCCCGAGTTCTGCGCCGGCAACAACGGCAAGAACGCCCGCTACGAGCGCATCGGCCTCAAAGACCTGTGCCAGCAGATCCACGACATGTACAAGGCCAGCGACGTCGCACGTCTGACCACTGAAATGTATTTGTCAGACATGCAGCCGGCCATGAAACCATCGGACGCCTTTGC
>JANNCZ010000057.1:0-1859 GCA_031387185.1 Burkholderiales bacterium | reverse complement strand
GCGTCACGGTTTTCTTGCCGTCTTCGTAGACCGGCGCGACCGGCAGCTCGCCGGTGCCCGGAAGGCTGATGCCAATGTTGGCCATTTTTGATTCACCGGGACCGTTGACGACGCAGCCCATGACGGCCACGCTCATCGTTTCGACGCCGGGATGATGCTCGCGCCAGACCGGCATTTGTGCGCGCAGATAGCTCTGCGTTTTTGCCGCGAGTTCCTGAAAAAATGTGCTGGTGGTGCGGCCACAACCGGGGCAGGCGGTGACCAGCGGCGTGAAGCTGCGCAGGCCCATCGTTTGCAACATTTCCTGGGCGACGATCACCTCTTTGGTGCGGTCGCCGCCGGGCTCAGGTGTGAGCGATACGCGGATGGTATCGCCAATGCCTTGCTGCAACAGGATCCCCATCGCCGCGGTGGAGGCGACGATGCCCTTGCTGCCCATGCCGGCTTCGGTCAAGCCCAAGTGCAGCGGGTAATTGCAACGCGCCGCGAGATCGCTGTAAACCGCGATCAAATCCTGCACGTCGCTGACCTTGCAGGAGAGAATAATTTTGTTGCTGGCGAGACCGACGTCTTCGGCTAGCTTCGCCGATTCAAGCGCTGACAGCACCAGCGCGTCGCGCATCACTTGCTGAGCGGATTTCGGCTGCGCCAGCGCGCCGTTTTCGTCCATCAGCCTGCCCATCAAGTCTTGGTCAAGGCTGCCCCAGTTCACGCCAATGCGCACCGGTTTGTCGTGATTGCAGGCGATTTCGATCATCTGCGCAAACTGCGTGTCGTGCTTGTTGCCGCGACCTACATTGCCGGGATTGATGCGGTACTTCGCGAGCGCTTTAGCGCAATCGGGAAAGTCGCGCAGCAGCTTGTGGCCGTTGAAATGAAAGTCGCCTACCAGCGGCACATTGCAGTGCAGCCGGTCTAGGCCGTCACGAATGGCAGCCACCGCCGCAGCGGCTTCCGGCGAATTCACGGTGATGCGCACCACTTCGGAGCCCGCTTTGGCCAACGCAAACACTTGATCGATGGTGCCCTGAATGTCGGCGGTATCGGTGTTGGTCATCGACTGCACCATGATCGGCGCGATGTTGCTGGCCACGCCGCCAACACGCACGTGACCAATGTGCACCTGTTGCGTGGCGCGTCGTGGTTGTGGCAACAGCATGGCATTACTCACAGCGATTGAATCCTACTCAACGCGAAAACGCGCCACATCATTGCGCGTCAGGTCGGTCATATCGAACGGTTTGCCGTCGATGCTGACGACGACGTTGCTGGCATTGCCAACGGTGAATGACAGCGGTACCGCGCCTGCGAATTCGCGCACACCGGGCGTCGCAGTTTCAGAAAAAATGACCTCACCCTTGCTGCGCACTTCGGTCCAAGATTTGCCTTTAAAAGTAATCGAAATTCGCTTATCGTTGACAGCTAACGGCAGGGTTGCCGCCGTGGCAGAGTTGCTAATATTGGCCGCAGCGTTGATAGCGTCAGGCGGCAGTGGGCTGACTGCGGGCGAAATCACCGCGCCGGACGACGTGGCAGACGCGTCAACCGCGGAGCCCGATGAACCGCCACCAGGCGCGGAAACGGGGGCGCTTGTTGCAGCTATTTTTGTATCGGCGGGTTCCGCCTTCGCGGCGGTAGCGGCTTTTTGCGAAGGCGTGCTGGCCGAGAAAAATTTGGACGCGTCCCATCCAAACCATCGATCACCCTGAAAGTACAGCACACCAGCAACCAGCGCTGCAATCAGCAGCAGCGGGACAGCCCAGCGCGCCGCGTTGCGCCCGTTGCGATCGACCTCGCGGGCAATTTCACCGATAGCTTCGGGTGTAGGCTTGAGCTGACTGGCAGCGCTGGGCTGCGGT
>JANNCZ010000055.1:0-2429 GCA_031387185.1 Burkholderiales bacterium | reverse complement strand
CTTGCCGGCACCGTCGATGCCCTCGAAGGTGATGAACTTTCCGCGTGCCATGATCACAGTCAGCGTCACAGTCCAAGCAACCGTGACCACCAATGCCTGCATTGCGCCGTCGCTACGATCGCTAACGTGCCTACCGTCTCTATTGTCGCTACCATTGCTGCCATTTCCGCCCTCACCCGCCCCGCCGCTGATACTTGTTCACCGCGCGATTATGCGCTTCCAGATTCGGCGAAAACTCGTGGGTGCCGTCGCCCTTCGCAACAAAATACAGGGCATCCGTGCGTGCTGGTTTCAGCACGGCCTGGATTGCTGCCAGCCCCGGCAGCGCGATGGGCGTTGGCGGCAGACCGGCGCGCGTATACGTGTTGTAAGGCCCATCGGTCGTGAGGTCGCGCTTGCGCAAATTGCCATCAAACGAGACGCCCAAACCATAGATGATCGTGGGGTCGGTCTGCAACAACATGCCGCGCCGCAGGCGATTCACAAACACGCCGGCAATCTGCGGCCGCTCCCTGGCCTGCCCGGTTTCCTTCTCCACGATCGATGCCATGATGAGCGCCTCGTAAGCATTGGCATACGGCACGCCGGGAGCGCGGCGCTCCCATTCGCCCGCAAGTCGCTTTTGCATGGCGCGATGGGCGCGCCGCAGAATGTCAATATCCTTGGCGCCCTTCGCAAACAAATACGTATCCGGAAAGAACCAGCCTTCGGGGTGGGCCGGACCATCCGTCAACGCCAACCGGGTCAACACGGCGGCGTCATCCAGCCCCTGGGTAAGGTGGCTCACCCCGGCGTGCGCGTCAAGCGCGGCGCGAAATTGGCGAAATGTCCAGCCTTCGGGAATCGCCAACTCCTGCATTGTCACGTCGCCGCGCGTGAGCTTGTCGATCAGAGCCAGCGGCGTGATGCCGTTTTCAACTTCGTAGCTGCCGGCTTTGATCTGGGTATCGCGGCCAGACAGACGCGCGAGCAGCACGAGCACATCCGCATGCACTGGCAATACGCTCGAGGCCTGGCGCGCCGCCGCACGCATCGAACTGCCGGGGGCAACGGTGAAATCGACGCTATCCACCCCCAGCGCCAGCGGTTGTCCGCTATACCACCAGAGGCCGCCTGCAATACCCGCGACCGTCAAAAATCCAAGAAAAATCAATGCTTTGAGAAAATTGAACAGCGTGCGGATCACAGCGAGAGCAATGTGGAGGACCGCTGGAAATGGCCAAACCAGACGGTAGCTAAATGAAGTGGGGGAGTGTGTAAGTGGGCGGCGAGGGCGGTCATTGATGAAGGCGATCACCATCCGCGAAGGGGATCACGATGGCGCTCGCTATAATAGTGGCAACCGGGACGATTGACCATGTCATTTATCGCAAAACTGCCCGAATGGGGCCTGATTCACGCGTCCGGAGCGGATGCGCAGACGTTTCTGCACGGCCAACTCACTAACGACCTGCTGCATCTTGCGCCCGACGCGGCGCAATGGAGTGGTTACTGCACCGCCAAGGGCCGCATGCTCGCGGGCTTTCTGGTCTGGCGCGATGGCGACGATGGTTTCTATCTGGCGACCGATCGCACGTTACTGCCCGGACTAGTCAAGCGCCTCAAGATGTTTGTGCTGCGCGCCAAGGTGGCGATCGAAGACCGTTCGGAACAGTACACGGCCTTCGGTACTCTCGGACCCTTCGGCGCAGATAGCGCCGCAGCGTTGCCCCCGATGCGGGTTCACCATGTGGAAGGCACCAGCGAAACGGGACTGGATGCTACCGCGCCCGCAGCGTCGTCCGCGGCACGCTCTGCGCCCCCTTCCGTGGCACCGCCCGTGACGCAGGTGTGGCGCATCGCGCTGCCTGCGGTGGAAGGCCAGCTGCGCACGCTTATCTATACCCGCGCAGGTACCGATACCGCCGCTGACGCCCCGCTCCCGGCCGTACCTGCCTTGCCATCAGCCACCGCTGCCGATTGGACGCGCCTCATGGTGCTGGCTGGTGAAGCTTGGATTACCCAAGCGACGCAAGAAGCTTTCGTGCCACAGATGATCAACTTCGACGCCCTCGATGGCATCAATTTCAAGAAAGGCTGTTACCCGGGACAAGAAATTGTCGCGCGCGCCCATTACCGGGGCGCGGTCAAACGGCGCATGTATCGCGCAACCGTCGATGCGCCAGCCAAAGCAGGTGACGTGCTCTACGCGAGCGATCTTAATGGTCAGGAGAGTGGGCTCATTGCGCTCGCAGCACCAGCTTCAACCCTGCCGGGGCTTGGCGGGCTGACGGGGCAAAGCTCGATGGCCAGCGAAGTGCTAGCCGTGATTCAGATTCAAAGCCATGCCAACGCCGAGATCCGCCTCGGTGCGCCAGACGGCCCGCTGCTGCGCTTCGCGCCCCTGCCCTACGCCCTGCCCGAGGCGGCTTGAGGTCACATGCGGCAGG
>JANNCZ010000940.1:0-1905 GCA_031387185.1 Burkholderiales bacterium | reverse complement strand
CTTGGCGCGCGCGACCAACGCATGGCAGTGGAGAACGTGACGCGCGCCAATACCCAGTTGGCGCGTGTCTTTGAAGAGCATACGGTGCGCAGCCTCGCCGAGGCGGCGCAACTGGCCGGCCTGGTGCGTTCGCAGTACCTGCGTCAGGGCAAGGTGTTTGACCTTGTCCAGTTTTTCAAGGACGCGCACATTGACCAACGTCTTGGTGCGCGCGACTTGATCTACAAGCCGAATACCGTGGATGCGTTGTGTCAGGCGATAGCGCGGCTGTTGCCGCCGGCGCAACATTCTTCCAAGTAGCCAGCCTGCGCCTTCGAACCAGCCTGCAAGCCTTGGTGGGAGCGGGTTTCGCGGGCTGATCCGCTAAAGTCCTTGGTGGAAGCGCCTCTGCGGCCATCAGTCAGATGAAAACTCAGCGTGTGGCGCCCAACGCGCGCGCCCGCTGGGCTTGATTCTTCAATGCCAATTCGGCAGGTGCGGGCCGCATCGTGGCCGCCAGATGCGGCTTGACCAGATCGACCAGGGTGTGAATCCAGTCGTCGCGCTCGTTAAGGCAGGGAATGTAAGTGAAGTCACCGCCACCTGCATGCTTGAAAATGTCCTTGCCTTCAATCGCGATTTCTTCGAGGGTCTCCAGGCAATCGGCCGGAAAGCCGGGACACACGACGTCGATACGTGCAGTCTTGGCGCGGCCCAACTCTTCAAGCGTGGCGGCGGTGTAGGGTTTGAGCCACTCGGCGCGGCCAAAGCGTGACTGAAACGTGACGCGATAGCGCGCTGCGTCGAGGCCAAGGGCTGCGCCGAGCAGGCGTCCGGTTTTCAGGCATTCGCAGTGATACGGATCGCCCTTGTCGAGGGTGTAGCGCGGCAGGCCATGAAAGCTCATCACCAGCACTTGCGGCGGACCAGCTTCCCGGGCCCAATGCGCTTTGACCGATGCGGCGAGCGCGGCGATGTAGCCTGGGTGGTCGTGGAAGTGGCGCACGAAGCTGATGCCCGGCAAGTTGCGCGTGCGCGCCGCCCACGCACTGACGGCATCGTAGGTGCTCGCAGTGGTGCTTGCGGCGTACTGCGGATACAGGGGCAGCACGATGATGTTGTCGCAGCCCTGCGCTTTCAATTTGTCGAGACCGGCGGCAATGGACGGGTTGGCATAACGCATGCCGAGCTCGACCGGCACATCGATACCGGCCTGATGCAGGAAACCTTGCAGGCGCAGCGCCTGCTTCGCGCTGTGAACTTTGAGTGGTGAGCCTTCCTTCGTCCAAATGCTGGCGTATTTGGCCGCCGATTTTTTCGGCCGCACGTTCAGGATGATGCCATTGAGGATAAGCCACCACACCGGCTTCGGAATTTCGACCACGCGCGGGTCCGACAGGAACTGCTTGAGGTAGCGCCGCACCGCAGGCGCGGTGGGCTCGTCCGGTGTGCCGAGGTTGGTGACGAGGATGCCGGTCTTGGCTGCGCTGCCGTGGGTGAACTGCGGTTCAGGTGCAAATCGGGGCATGGGAATTTTGATTGTGGAAGGGCGATTGCAGAAGCGCCCCTTCGCGCGAATCTGGGCCGACCGATCTCAAGCGCAGTTAATGCTTGCCGTCAGTTGTGATGCGACAACGCGCTCGACAACAGTTTGGCGGTGATGTCCACAATCGGAATCACGCGTTCATAGGCCATGCGCGTCGGGCCGATCACGCCGAGGGTGCCGACGATCTTGCCGTTGACTTCGTAGGGCGCCGTGACAACGCTCATTTCGTCCATCGGCACGAGCTTGGATTCACCACCGATGAAAATCTGCACGCCCTCGGCGTGGCTCGATGATTCAAGCAATTGCAACAGCGAGGTCTTGCGCTCGAACAGGTCGAACAGGCGGCGCAGGTTGTCCATGTTGGACGACAGGTCGGAGAC
>JANNCZ010000902.1:0-3419 GCA_031387185.1 Burkholderiales bacterium | reverse complement strand
AAGGGCGCCAGAATTGTCTCGGTGAGGGCGAGCAGTCCCAACTCCGCCGCGCGCAAATGCGGCACGGCGAGCGTCATCAGCCAGCAGCCCATGCCCAGTTGCACGCAGCCCATTACCGCGAGCAGCGTTACGTCGCGCGCCGGGGCTTCGAGAGGCCAGCCAAGAAACAGCGCTGGCGTCATCGCGATCAATCCGCCCACGAAGACGGTGGGCAGCAAGTCTGGCGCTTTGCCGTCCGTCCCTTGCACCTTGCGCACGAACAAAATCTGGCAGGCGTAGCCCAACGGCACGCACAGCGCGAATAGATTGCCGAGCCAGCGCCCGCGGTCCATACCTTCGCCAAACATGATGACGATGCCGCCGAGCGCAAATGCGATAGCGATCCAGGTATGCCAGGCCACGCGCTCGCGCAAAAACAGCATGCCGGTCAGCGCCGCCAGCAGAGGCGAAATGCTCATCAGCACAAAGGTATTGGCCGCCGTGGTGTTGGCAAGCGCCAAAATGAAAAAGTAGATTTGCGCCGCTAGGCACCCGCTCGATATCAGGCCGGCCGTGCCGATGCTGCGCACACTCGCGAGCGCCCCGCGCCCACGCAAGGCCAGAAGCAAAACGCCCATAAACGCCGCCATGAACAGCGCGCGCCAGAACACGATCTCCCATGTTTCCTTGATGGTGAGAGAACGAACGATGATGCCGCCGAGGCTCCAGCACAGGCCGGCACCAAGCATGAGGAAAATGCCACGAGCGCGGTTGGGGATGACGGGGGAAGCAGGTTGGGTTGTAGCCATTGTGATGTGCATTTGACGCGGAACGCGTTGGCTTCGCCTCCGCATGCCGCCAGCGAGCCGCATCGACGAAGGGCGTGACTATAGCCTCCCGCTTGCGTAAACTCGCGTTCACCTGAAATCGCCTATCGAGACACATCCCCCATGACTTCCCCCTTTCGCTCAAACAGTCACCATGCAGCGCAATGGCTCATGGCCGAACACGAAGCGCGCAATACCTTCACGCCCCTCGCAGGCGATTTCGTGCCGCCTTCCATGGCCGCCGCCTACGACGTGCAGGACGAACTGGTCGCGCTGCGCAGTACCGCGTGGAATGCCAAGCGCGTTGGCTACAAGATCGCGCTCACCACGCCACAGATGCGCAAGTTCGTCGGCTACGACGACTCGATTGCCGGGCAGGTGCTCTCACACTGGCGCGGGCAAGCGGGCATTCACGCCTCGCCAGCGCGCGTGAGCCGCGCCGACTACGGGCATTTGCTGTTCGAGTGCGAACTGGCTTTTTTGATGGGCGAAGACTTGCCGCTAAATGCCGCGCCGCCGACGCGCGAGGAAGTCACGCGCTGCATCGAAGCCGTGTCCCCCGCGTTCGAACTCGCCGATGACCGCAATGCCGACTACACGCGTTTCGGTAAAGAGGGTGATGCTACTTTGGTCACGCTGGCTGCCGACAACGCGTGGAACTGTGGTGTGGTGCTCGGCGAGTGGCGGCGTGATTGGCGTAACTTCGATCTTGCCGCGCTAAGCGGTGTTGCATCGATCAATGGCGAGAAAGTAGGCGAGGGCGTGGGGCGCGACGTGATGGGCCATCCGCTTGACGCGATGACCTGGATCGCGCGCCACTTGCATGCGCGTGGACGCACACTCAAGCGCGGCGAGTTTGTCATCACCGGCAGCCTCATCACCTCCAAGTTTCCGAACGCGGGCGACGTGGTGCGATTTGATGTGGCGGGTTTGGGAGCGGTCAGCCTGACGGTTGACGCTTAGCGCGGGCAATCAGCAGGCCGTCATGCTCAGGCGAGCGCCGCAGGCAATATTTGGCGCCGCCTCCGTGTCTGGCGATTGAGATTGCCGCCTACTGCCGTGACTGCATCTGAATCAATGCTTTGAGCTGACCCCGTACCTCGGCTAGCTCCTTTTGCTGATCAAGGATGATGCGCCGCATTTCGGCCAGGTGTAGGGCCAGATCGGTCACGCGCGCCTTCACTTCGGCCACACCAGACAGGCGGTCGAGCACATCAGCAAGGGCGCTCAAGCGACAGCCTCTTGCGCGCGCATTTTCTTGAGCGCGGCAATGAAGGCGCTATGCCCCTTCGCGTCAGCGTCGAGCACGCGCACGATCTCCTTCAAATCTGCCTCGGCACGCCGGGTGGCCGCATCCAGTTGAAGCACCTCCTTGCTGGTGACGCCAAGCAATGCAGTTTCGCCCGCGTCACGCAACAACTCCGAAAGTGTGCGCCCGGTCTTTTTCGCCTGCGCGGCCAGCGACTTCTTGCGGCTCGCATCGAGATACACCTGTGTCATCACCATCGCCATGCGCGGCCTCTCTTCAGAAAATTTATCAGATATATATTGTATAGCTCAAATGAGCAGGTGTACTCCAAATCAACTCCTGCGAGCCGATAAATAGCCATCACTTGTCATGATGGTTGGGTGGTGGGCATCGCTACCCCCAGCTTTTCCGCCCAAGGCGCAAGCTGCGGCAGGATGCCTTCGTGCAGCTTGACGCCATCGCGCAATTGCTCCGCCCGCACCTTCAACGCGCGCTCACCGGGCAAGCGCACTTTGTCAATGCCAGCCCTCTGGAAATCGGCTCTGGGAGCGGCTCTGCGGCATGCATCGGCCACGAAGTCCATCTGGCGCGCCTCTCCGGCCAGGCCGCCGAAGGCTTCCGGGTCGAGCAGTTGCACGAACACCGTCGCGCCCCAGCCTTGCTTCGGGTCAGCGCGGCCAAATGCGGCGAGGCCGCCGGTAAGGGCTTCGACCAGCAAGGTCAAGCCGTAGCCCTTGTGACCAACATCCATGCCGCCGAGCAATTGAATCGTGCCGCCACCGCCGGGTGTGCCGTATTTCGGATCATCGGTCGGCTCCCCCTTGTCGTCGAGCAGCCATTTGGCGGGGAATTTTTTGCCTTCCTTTGCAAGGCGGCCACTCATGCCGTTGGTGGTGATCGAGCATGACACATCGACCAATATCGGCGCGCCGCCGGTGGGGATGCCAAAGGCCATCGGGTTGGGCGTGAACACCGGCTCGCGCCCGCCGTGCGGGGCGACGCTGCACGAGTTGGCGTCGCTGCAATAGAGCAGCATCATCAAGCCCTGGTCGGTCGCGCGCTTGAGATAGGCGGTGAGGGCGGCGATGTGGTGCGAGCGGCGGATGCTGATCGAGCCGCTGCCGTAGATCTTGGCCATGTCCGCGCATTTGTCCATTGCTTCCAACACCAGCCACGGGCCGGGCAGGCGCTGGCCGTCCCACAGTTGCGCGGCGGGGCGCTGGTTCATTACCACCGGGCCGCCGGTCTTGCCCATGGTGTGGTTGGTCAATTCGTTGAGGTAGGGCCCAAGCAAATTGAGGCCGTGGGTGTCGTGGCCCATCAGGTCTCCTTCGACCAATATCTCGGCGACGGCGATGGCCTTG
>JANNCZ010000896.1:0-12326 GCA_031387185.1 Burkholderiales bacterium | reverse complement strand
CGCCAAGCGCAATGCGCACCGTGTGCTCGGTACCGTCATCAAGTAGCGCAATCGCCAGGCCGGTCTGTCCGGCACCATCGAGCGTGACGGTCGTGTGCGCGCCCGCATCGCGGTCGAGTTCGACGGCGATGGCGTAGGTCGTCGCGCGATAACGGTAACGCATGCTGAATTCCTGCCAGCCCGGCGGCAGGCACGGCGCGATGCGCAGCATCGTGCCCTCGCGGTGCAGACCAAGCAGGGACTCCACCAGCAGGCGGTACATCCAGCCGGCCGACCCGGTGTACCAGGTCCATCCGCCGCGGCCGGCATGCGGTGGCCGCGCATAGACGTCGGCTGCCATCACGTAGGGTTCAACCTTGTAGGTAGCCACGCCCGCCGGCGTCGCTGCGTGGCGCAGCGGATTGATCATCGACGCCAGCTCCCACGCGCGCGCACTGTCGCCGAGCTGAGCAAACGCCATTGCCGCCCAGATCGCGGCGTGGGTGTATTGCCCGCCGTTTTCGCGCACCCCCGGCAGGTAGCCCTTGATGTAACCGGGGTTCAGGTCCGAGGTGTCGAACGGCGGATCGAGCAACTGCACCAGTCCACCATCGCGGCGCACCAGATGCTGGTCCAGCGCTTCCATCGCCTGGCGGCTGCGTGCCGGATCGCCGGCGCCGGACAGTACCGACCAGCTTTGCGCGATTGAATCGATCCGGCATTCGGCATTTTGCGCCGAGCCCAGTGGCGTGCCATCGTCGAAGTAGGCGCGGCGGTACCACGCGCCGTCCCAGCCGCCGTGCTCGAGGTTGCGGCACAGTTGGGCCGCCTCGTGCCGGCAGCGTTCGGCAAATGCGGTGTCGGCGCGCAGGTCGGCCAGGCCGGCGAACTGCACCAGTACCCGGTGCAGGAAAAAGCCGAGCCAGACGCTTTCGCCCCTGCCGTCCCGACCCACCAAGTTCATGCCGTCATTCCAGTCGCCAGAACCGATCAGTGGCAGACCGTGCGCACCGAACGCCAGCCCTTTCATGATGGCACGCACACAATGCGCGTACAGGGTCCCGGTTTCACCGGAACGCACGGGCAGATCGTAGTACGAATCGTCGCCGTTGTTGACGGCACGGCCGTCGAGAAAATCGGTGGATTCGTCGAGAACGCCGTCATCCCCGGTGACCTCCACATAGCGGCAAGTTGCCAGCGGCAGCCAGAGGAAATCGTCGGAACAAAGAGTGCGCACGCCGCGCCCGGCCGGCGGGTGCCACCAGTGCTGGGCATCCCCTTCGCGAAACTGCCGCGACGCGCACAGCAGAAGATGCGCGCGCAGCAGCGCGGGATCGGCATGAACCAGGGCCATCGCATCCTGCAACTGGTCGCGAAAGCCGAAAGCGCCGCCTGACTGGTAGTAGCCGCTGCGGCCCCAGTAGCGGCACGCCAGGGTCTGGTACAGCAACCAGCCGTTGGCCAGCAGGTCGAGCATCGGCTCTGGCGTCTTGACTTGCACTGCGCCGAGGCTTTGGCGCCATTGGGCACGGACCTGCTCGAGCAGCTCGCCGGCCGCGCCCGGCGCGCGGATGCGCCTCACCAAATTGGCGGCGTCGCCGGCGTTGCGCCCGACGCCGAGCGTGAACACGATTTCGCGCTCCTCGCCCGGCGCGAGGTCCAGCTGCACCTGGATCGCGGCGCACGGATCGAGCCCGGCCCCGACCCGGCCTGACAGCTTCTGCCGGCGCATCGCGGCCGGATTCGCCAGCGAACCGTTGCGGCCGAGAAACTCGGCGCGGTCGCCGGTCAGGTTGCGGGTGGCACCGCTGGCTGCCAGGAACGCGACGCGCCCCGGAAATTCGGCGTTGTAGGGATTGCGCGCGAACACTGCGCCGCTCTCCGCGTGGATCTCGGTGACGACATGCATCATGGTTTTCGGGCGCAAGTCGCCAAGCACCCATTCGGCATAGCCGGTGACGGACAAGCGCCGCGCCTGGCCCGACTCGTTGAACACCTTGATCTGCGTGAGCTTGATTGCGGCGTCGGTCGCGACATACACCCAGACCTCGGAACGCATCCCGTCCTCGGTGTGCTCGAACACGCTGTAGCCGAAGCCGTGCCGGGTCACATACGGGGTTGCGCCGCGCGCCGGCAGCGGCAGCGGCGACCAGAAGTGCCCGGTGTCTTCGTCGCGCAGATAGAAGGCCTCGCCACATGCATCGCTGACCGGATCGTTATGCCAGGGGGTGAGGCGAAACTCATGTGCGTTCTCGCCCCAGGTATAGGCCGCACCGGACTCCGAAATCACCGTGCCGAAATGCGGATTGGCCAGCACGTTCACCCACGGCGCCGGCGTGCGCTGCCCGTGGGCCGTGCTGATCACGTATTCGCGCCCATCTGCAGAGAACCCGCCGAGGCCATTGAAGCACTGCAGGTCCGGGCGCGCCGCTGCGGCGCTGCGCGGCGCGGCGCGCCAGGCCCGGCCCGGCTTGAGCCGCGCGGGCGGCGCCTCGGCCTTGCGGCGCCGGGCGATCTGTTCGGACAAGCTGCCCTGGCCATCACCGATGACCACCCGCGCAGCGGTTTGCAGGAGGATCCGGTCTTCTCCCGAAATATGATTGGCCGGCCGCACGAAGATGCCACCCGGGCGGTCGATCACGTTGGCATCGACCCCGGCCGCGATCAGGCCCATGATCTGGTCGTTGAGCAGTTGCCGGTAGCCGGTGTGGTCCTCGTTCCAGATCACCAGGTCCGCCACCAAGCCCTTGAGGCGCCAGTAGGCATGGGCGCGCACCAGCTGGCGCACCAGTTCGATATTGGCAGCATCGGTGATCTGCAGCAGCACGATCGGCAAGTCGCCGGAAATCGCGTAGCCCCACAGGCCCGACTGGCCGCGGCGATTCTGCGTCAGCACTGCGGCATCGGCGCGCATTCCGGCGTTGGCGTAGACCACTGATCCGGCGAGCCGTCCGTAGAGCTGCGCATCGGCCTCGGTCGCGTTGATCTGCTGCAGGATCACCTGGCTGTGGGTCCAGGCGAGCTCGAACACCCGGTCCGCAAGGCGCCGATCCTGGTATTTCTCCACCAGGCCCAGGGCCGCATCGCGGCTCTCGCCGATGCCGGTGACGATGTTGACGGTGGCCGATTGTTCCGCCTCGAGGGTGATCCGGTAACGAATTGCCACGATCGGGTCGAGCACCGGCCCCTCGGTGTCCGACAGCGGCGCCGCTTCGCGCATCGCCTGCGGGTCGGCCGTGGTGTTGCCGCGGCCGATGAAGCGCATCCGGTCAGTCTCATAGGAAATGCCGGCGATGTTGGCGCCGTGCACCGCCATCAGGTGCAGCATGTAAGGCGCCGGTTCGTCCCGCGAGCGCGGGCGCCGGGTGCACAGGATCGCCTGCCGCGATCCAATGATCTCGGTCTGCACGAACAGGTTCGAAAACGCCGGATGCAATGCGTCGGCCGCGGGCGGCGCGAGCACCACTTCGGCATAGCTGGTCAGCTCGATGGTGCGCGAGTTGCGCGAACGGTTGGTGATGGTGACGCGGCGCAGTTCGATGTCGTCTTCCGGCGAGACCGCAATCTCGGTGTGGGTCTCGAGGTCGAAATCGGTGCGCCGGAATTCGGCACGCGCGTCCGAGAAGATTGCTTCATGCCGGGCCGCCCGCTTCAGGGTAGGTTGATGCGTGGCGGACCAGACCTCCCCGTTCGCCACGTCGCGCACATAGCAGAAGGTGCCCCAGTTGTCGCAGGTGGCATCCTCGCGCCAGCGCGTCACGGCGATGTCCTTCCAGCGGCTGTAGCCCCCGCCCGCCTGGGTCACCATCACGTGGTACCTGCCGTTCGAGAGCAACTGGACTTCGGGTACGGCGCAGTCCGGATCGGCGATCACGCGCACCGGCGTCCCGGCATCTTCGGAGGCGGGACGCAGGTATTCGAGCTCGGCGGTGTGCGGATAAAACGTCGTCGCCTTGGGCACGCGCTCCTGCAGCAGCAGCGCCGTCGCGCGAAACAGCGGATCCGCTTCAAAGCGCTTTTGCATCGGCCGGTCCAGCAGGAAGTAGCCCAGCGACAGCAGGCTCATGCCGGCGTGGTGCGCCATGAAGGAACGCACGATGGCGCACGGCTTGCCGCGCGGCAGGCGCGACGGCGTGTAGTCGACTGCCTCGTAGAAACCGAAGCGGCCCGACAAACCCTCGCGCGACAGGCGTTGCAGGTTCAGGCAGGCGGGTTCCGGCGCCACCATCAGCGCCAGCACCGACGCGTATGGCGCGATCACCAGGTCTTCGGCGAGGCCGCGCTTGAGCCCGAGGCCGGGCACGCCGAACGCACGGTACTGGTAATTGAGGCGTACGTCGGTGGTGTTGTAGCCGGATTCGGAAATGCCCCACGCCACGCCGCGCTGGCGGCCGTAGTCGATTTGGCGCTGTACCGCGGCCTTGCAGGTCGCATCGAGCAGGGTGTTGTCGTAGTTCGGCATCACCAGCAGCGGCATCAGGTACTCGAACATCGACCCGCTCCAGGACACCAGGATCGGATCGCCGCCCGCCGCGGTGAGCAGGCGCCCGAGTGCGAACCAACTCTCCTGCGGCAGCTGCCCCTGCGCGATCGCGACAAAGGTGCACAGGCGCGCTTCCGAGGCCAGCAGGTCGTAGTAACCCGTGTCGCGCCGCCGTTCGCCAACGCTGTAGCCGATCGCCAGCAGGTGGCGTTCAGCGTCGTACAGGAAGTCGTACTCCATCGCGGCAAATTCACCCGCCTGCTGCGCCAGTTGTTCCAGCGACGCGATCCGCGCGCGCGCGCGCGCGCTGCCGGTGGCGATCAGGGCGCGCAGGTGCGCCTGATCCGGGTCCAGGTCTGGGTCAATCACGTCCGGCAGGCCCGCCTCGAGAGCAGCCAGTTCGAGCAGGTTCGGCAACCGGTCGATCCCGGCGATTGCACAGGTGGCGTCGTGCGCGGTTTGTATCGATACCCAGGGGGCGAGATGCACGAGATCGTCGAGCGCGGCCTGGCATTGGCGCGCCAGCGCGTCGGCCCACCAGCGCGCTTCGGCTTCGGCAGCGGGCGGCACCGCCGCTGCCAGCGCCTGCGCCGACGCCGTCAGGCGCTCCAGCCAGACCCGCGTCGCAAACAGGGTGACCGGCTGCGAATCATGGGCCGAGGCAAGTTCGCGCTGCAGTGGCGCGAAGCCCGCAGGCGCGTCGCCGGTGACGCTCTCCCCGAAGATTTCCAGGGTGTCGGCCAACCCCTCAAACAGGCGCGCGCCGATGATGCGCTCGGTCGCGAGCGCCATCAGTGCCGGCCGCAAGGTCAGGAGGTGCCCCGCCAGATTGCCGCTGTCCACGGTCGACACATAGGCCGGCAGCAGCGGTTGCAGCGATATGGTGTCGTACCAGTTGTAGAAGTGGCCGCGGTATCGTTCCAGGCCGGCCATGGTGGCGAACGTATTCGCGGTGCGCGCGACCAGCTGGCCACCGGTGACGTAACCAAAATCGTAGGCGGCCAGGTTGGCGAGCAGCGCCAACCCGATGTTGGTCGGCGAGGTCCGGTGCGCCAGGCCGACCGCCGCCTGTTCCTGGAAATTGTCGGGCGGCAGCCAGTGGTCTTCGGGACCGACGAAGGTATCGAAGTAGGCCCAGGTGCGGCGCGCGTGCCGGTACAGGAAGCGGCGTTGGGCGGGCAGCAGCCAGGCGCGCCGGCTCCGCAGCGGCCGGCTGATCCACCAGGCAATCACCGGGGAAAACAGCCACAACCCCAGAATCGGTCCCGCCACCCAGAGCGCCACCGGGCGGAACAGGGTCAGCTGGACCAGCACCGCGCCGGCGATCACCACCACCATCCACATCGAATCAAGCGCACCTGCCAGCCCGGAACCTGGGCGGCCATCGGTCTCACCCGACGCGGTCCATTCGAGCAGCCGGGTGCGCGTAAACGACATGCGGAAGAGCGTGCGCGCGATGGCGTCCAGGCTGTACCACGCTTCGTACGGCAGGCACGCCACCGCAAATGCGGCCTGTCCGAGCCGCCGTGCGGCGGAGCGTGCCGCCGCCGCGAGATGCTGGCGCAGCAGGACTTCGCGCGGTTTGCGCAACAGTTCCAACGTCCAGTCAATCACGGCCGGGCACACCATCAGGCCCAGTACCGCCCCGGTCCAAAACCAGGGCGATGACAACCAGGTCCATCCGAGCAGCAACAGCAGCGTCAGGGCCGCCGGCACCAGGCTGCGCCGCAGGTTGTCGAACAGCTTCCATCGCGACAACCCCGACAGCGGGTTGGCCTGTCGCCGCCCGTCGGCCCCTGGCACACCGGGCAACAGCCAGCGCAGCAATTGCCAGTCGCCGCGGATCCACCGGTAACGGCGCGTCACGTCGGCGTGATGGCTGGCGGGGTCTTCTTCGTACAGCAGCACGTCGGAGAGCAGGCCGGAGCGCAAATAGCATCCTTCGAGCAGGTCGTGGCTCAGGATTGCGTTGTCCGGAAAGCGCTGGCCCAGCGTGCGCTCGAACGCATCGACGTCGTAGATGCCCTTGCCGATGAAGGAACCCTCGTGGAACAGGTCCTGGTACACGTCCGAGACGGCGCGGGTATACGGGTCGATGCCCGGCTCGGCACCGCACAGGCGCGCGTAGCGCGACCGGTTCGATCCCGGCAGGCTGGCGGCGACGCGCGGCAGCAGGATGCCGTAGCCTTCCGTCACGATCTTGCGCGCTTCGTCTAAGCGCGCCCGGTTGAGCGGGTGGGCCATGGCGCCGACAAACTGGTGGACTGCGTCCCGCGGCAATTGCGTATCGGTGTCCAGCGTGATCACGTATTGCACGCCGGCCAGTACCGCGATGTCGCCGACCACCAGCGAAAAGCGCTCGCCCGCGTGGCCGCGCAGCAGCGCATTGAGGTCGGCCAGCTTGCCGCGCTTGCGCTCGTAACCCATCCAGGTGCGGTCCTGCGGATTCCACAGACGCGGACGGTGAAACAGGTAGAAACTGTCGCTCCTGGCGCTGCGGTACTTTGCATTGAGCCCGCGAATGCCGTCGGCGGCGCACTCGAGCAGCGCTGCATCTTCAGAGAGCGTGGCCGCGTTCGCGTCGCAAAAGTCAGTCAACAACCCGAAGTGCAGGTGGTCGTTCCGGTTTGCCAGGAACCGGACCTCCAGCGCGTCGACAAGATCCTCGATCCCGCGCAGGCTGGTCAGCATGGTCGGGATCACCACCAGGGTGTGCGACGCAGGCGGGATGCCCCCGGAAAAATCCATGCGCGGCAGCAGATGCGGCCTGACCATCAGCATCGCCATGTAATTGACCAGCGCTACCGCCAACTGGCTGGTACCGAGCAGCGTGAAAAAAGCGAGCAGGCCGAGCATGGCGCCGGGCGGGTCATTCGTTACGCCCAGCTGCAGCAGGGTCGCGGCCACCCCGGCCGCCAACAGGGCAATCATGCCGAGGTAGGTTGGCAGTGCGAACCGGTCGAACCAACGCCGCGCGGACTGTGCCATGGTCAGGCGCAGGCGTGCCGCACTCTCCAGTTGCGGCAGGCCCTTGTCGATCAAATAGAAGCCGACATGTGCGGAGCGGTCATCGAGACCTTGTTGTGCCATGCCCTGATGCGCCAGCTGGACCGCAAGACGCGCCACCTCGGCCTCGGACAAGACGCCCGATTTCGCGGTGCCCTCGACCACGTGGCGGTAGCGGTCGCGGGTGGCAAAATCCATCCGGCCATAGACGCCGCCGGGATCTTCACGCAGCTTGTGCTCCACCACGCTCATGGCTTCGACGAAGTCACGCCAGTCCATGGCGTCAAGAAAGCGCAGGCTGCCGATGCTGTTGCTGATCGATACCTGATCGGCGGCCTGCTGCTGGTTTTCCGACTGGACCAGTTGCTCGATGGTCTCGCCGGATTCCGCGAGCCGCTGCGCAATCCAGTTCAAAGGCAGCGCCAGCGCCGGGCTTTGCCCCTGCAGGCGGCGCGAAAATTCCGCGACGAACGAACTGGCCATGGGTTGGCCGGAGCGCGCCATGTCGGCAACCACCAGGATCAGGCTGGTCGGGTCCTTGGCGGCGATCGCCGTCATCTGGTCGGCCCAGAAGTCGGCGCGGTTGCGGCCGATGCGGTCGGCGGCGATGCGTGCGCCGACACGGCGCAGGTTTTCGATCAACGCCAGCCGCAGCATGATCGGCACCGCCCATAGTTCACCAAGCCGGAGCGGCGTCACGCTCTGGTAGGCAGTCACGAATCCGCTGAGGCTTTCCGGGTCGACACGCCCGTCGCCATGTGAAATGGTTTCGAGCGCAATGTCGTAGACGCGCGGCAGGCCGGCCGACGGGCCGCCGGCAAGCTGCGGCAACTCCCGGCTGTAGCCCTTGGGCAAATGCCGGCGCGCGGTGCGAATCTGCTCCTGAATCAGGTAGAAGTTGTCGAGCAGCCATTCTCCGGCGGGGGCCGTCCGGCGATTTTGCTTGACTGCAGCCGCGACCAGGTCGAACGCGCCGGTGAGCACGCTCTCGTTCTGCGACAGGCGCGACAGCAGCCGGTCCGGCAACCGGCCGGCGGCAAGCCCGTGCAGTCCCGCCAGGGCCTTGCCGTGGCTGCGCATCTGTTCACTGCTGAACAGCTCCGCGCGAAGCGGCTGCTCTTCGTCAATCGCGGCCCGGGTGGCCGCATTGCCGGGCAAGCGCCGTCGAAACCGCACCAGCCGTTCCCGAATCATCTTGGCGTTCACCATCAATTTCGGGATGTCCTGTTGTCCTGGAAAATTCCGGCGCCGCGCCTGCGTCCGCGTCCGCGCCGCTGGCAACCAGCTTAGGCAAACGGCTTCCCGCAGTATGTACGATGGCGCACACAGCGGGGCGTCACTTCACGCGCGCTCAACGGCGCCCGTGACCAGGCACCAGACGCACCCGCTGCGAAGGACACAAATGGCAACGCGCCGGCCCATGACAGGCCGGCGCGTCGTTGATCGCCTGCAAATGCGGCGCGACTACTTGCCCTTGCCGGCCTCGTGGCCGATCACACCACCGACTGCTGCACCTGCCGCCGTGCCGAGCACGCCACCGCCAAGCACCGCGCCGGCTACTGCACCGGCACCGGCGCCGCCGACCGTGTATTTGTCCTGCGTCGACATCCCGGCACAACCGCCGAGGCCAAACAGCATGGCTGCGGCAACGGTACTGATGATTCTCTTTAGCATCGTTTTCATGGCAACACCGCTTTTGGTACTACGGTTATGAAAACACTCACGTTTGGCGAACTGCGTCTCAGGACTTGCCGAAACGTGCCTTGGCTTCCCGGATGCAGGTTGCCTTGGCGTCATTCGCAAACGTGTCACACTTTTCCTTGGCGACGGCGTATTCGGCATCGCGCTTGTCGCTGGCGGCGTCTTCACGCGCAGCGGCACGCTTGTCACTGGCCTGGTTGCGCGCACCGGCAACCTTTTCCTTGGCGTCATCATTCGCGTTGGTGATCTTCAGCATCACCTTGGCGTCGGCGATGGCGGTCACTTTGGCGGCGGTGGCCTCCTTCTTGCAAACATTCTTGTCGTTGCCGGCCTTGTCATCGCACTTTTCCTTCGCGACGGCGTAGTCGGCATCGGCCCTGGCGACGCGCACCTTGTAGCTGGCGCCTTCCGAAGGCTTGTTCCTGGCCGTCAACTCGGCCTTCGCGACCTTCTGCTTGCCGCTCGCGTCGACCTTGCAGATGTCGCGGGCATTGCCGGAAAGCGAGGCACAGGCCTTTTTGGCGGATTTGTAATCGGCTGTAATGCCGCTCTTGGCGGCCTTGTAGTCATCCTTGGTCATGGTTTGAGCCATGGCGCCGGTGCTGAAGGCAAGGCCGATTGCGATCACGATCGCGCTGAGGTTGAACTGGGTCACGATGATTCCTTGGGTGGCGAAACTGGGTTGTCGGATTCCTGCGACGGTGCAATGGCAGGGTTGGCTGCAATGGCACCGGTTGGTTGCTGCCTTACTTGGCGTGTGCCACTTCTTTCATGCGTTTCTGCCAGTCGGCGATTTGCTTTTCCGCGATGTCCTTGGAGAGGCCATAGGTGTCTTGAATCTTGCCGGCGAGGATGTCGCGCTTGCCCGCGATCACGTCGATCTGGTCGTCGGTAAGCTTGCCCCACTGTTCTTTGGCGTGGCCTTTGAACTGCTTCCAGTTGCCTTCGATGCGATCCCAATTCATGTTCGTTTCCTTCAGGGTGGTGGTTTGGTGCCGGTTGCGTCTGCACCGGCAATCAGGTCATTCTGGGCAACGCGCCGGGCGGATACCGTTCGTTGGCGAACACATATCAAAACAATTTCTTTGCGCCATCGCGCGGGCGCATCAGATGCGCCCCATCAACAACAGCACCAGCAGGATCACGACCAGCAATCCCAGGCCGCCGCTGGGCCCGTAGCCCCAGCTCCTGCTGTGCGGCCAGGTCGGAACCGCGCCAAACAGCATCAGCAACAGGACGATCAATAAGATGGTTCCCAAACCCATGGTGTTCTCCCAGACGTTGTGCGCAGCAGATGCGGCGCGATGCTGCGGACATTAGGCGCATCCAGTCCACGCGTCGGTACGCTGTCGAACACAGCGCAGCGCCCGAGGTGCGGCGCATGGGCAATCACGCGCCCAGATGCCAGGGATACTCTTTTTGCGGCGTGGCCGATAGATCCGCCGGCAGGGCGCCGGCAAGAGTGGTGAGGGTGCCATGCTCACCCTGCGCGACCGGCTGGCCGGCCGCAATCGACGCGGCCATGGCAAACATGCGCACCATCTTGCTGTGCGATGCGTCCCAATATTCGGCGGTGACGGGAATGACTTTGAGCAGTGCGAGGTGTTGCGAATCCGGACCGTCCGGAAACCAGGGCTTGGCCAGCGGCGTCCACAAGCGTGCGATATGTTCCTGGCCGGTATAGATTTCACCGTACCCCGATACCGATACGTAGGTGCCGCCCGACGCATCAATGAAGCTTACGTTGACGGAACTGAGGTGGTCGATCTTTGAGGAGCGCAAGTCGGTGAAAAACCAGAGCGCGCCGCCGCCGTCCATTTCCAGCGGTGCCATTGGCCGGCTGACCACCGCCCCTGCGCCGTCGATGTTGATGAACAGGGCCACGGTCATGTTCTCGATCAGTTGTCCGAGGCGGATCAAGTCGTCGGTGTGTTGCAGTTCAGTCTTCATGGGAGCTCCTGAGAGTAGATGAATGGGGCGTTGCCGGCCTCGACGCAGATTGTTGCGAGCCAAGCGTTGCTTAACCGTTCGGCACCACACAGACCCACTTGCGCATGGGAGTTCAGACTGGCGTCCGGCCCGTTGTGTCGTTGTGTGATGGGCCTGCAGCCCTGAACGCCCTTGTTCGATAGAGGTGCATTGATGCCCCACCCAAACTTTCCCCGCACCAGCGCACGCCGTGCCCACCGCCATCGGGAGCATCCACAATGATTGAGATCCGCAAAGGCCAGGCGCCAGCGCCGTTGCCGCGTACCGAATTCACCTTGCGGTTTCACGCCTCCTACGTTGATCCGGCATACCGCGCCGAAGATCAGGCGATCGCGCGACTCGAGCAGATTGCCTGGGATGCCTATGTCGAAGGACGCAAGGCCCCGGCCACGCAAACAGCCGGGCCGGGGTACGCCGATCCGGACTACCAGCTATCGGTCGAATGGTCGGCCACCAAGCGCAACATCGACGCGGCGCAATTGCGCTGGGCCGACCCGGCCGTGGGCTCGCGGGTGCTGCTGATCTGCGGCTCGGCACGCAACGACGGCACCTGCCCGGGAGAAATCTCCAAGTCATTTCGGCTCGCCGGATTGGCGCGCGAGATTCTGGAGCAAACCGCGATCAACGTCGACCTGCTCGACCTGAGCCTGCTCACGTCCGACTACGCCCGCCACATCCACCCCTGCAAGGGCTGCGCGTCCACCGCGATGCCGCTGTGCCATTGGCCCTGCAGTTGCTATCCGAACCACGCCCTCGGCCAGACCAATGACTGGATGGCGGAAATCTACGAGCGCTGGACCGCTGCCCATGCCGTGATCATCGTCACGCCGGTCTACTGGTACCAGAGCCCGAGCCCGCTGAAACTGATGATTGACCGTCTGGTATGCGCCGACGGCGGCAACCCCGACCCCACCTCCACTTCGGGCAAGAAAGCCGGCAAGGCGAAGGAGCTGGAGATGGCCGGATGGAGCTACCCGCAGCACCTGGCCGGCCGCGCCTACGGACTGATCGTGCACGGCGACGTGGCCGGCATTGAGGGCGCGCGACGCAGTCTCTCCGACTGGCTCGACTGGATGGGCTTCATCGACGCCGGGGTGCAGGCGCGCCTGGACCGCTACATCGGGTATTTCGAGCCGTATGCCACCAGCCACGAGGCGCTCGACCGCGA
>JANNCZ010000888.1:0-4761 GCA_031387185.1 Burkholderiales bacterium | reverse complement strand
CGCTCGACGACGTGTTGCCGCGCATCACCATCTGTGCTGCGTGGCGCGCCGACACCCCGCTCACGCTGCCGGCGCAGCGCATGCTCGATGCCCTGTCGGATGAAA
Source organism: Burkholderiales bacterium (assembly GCA_031387185.1). GTDB lineage: Bacteria > Pseudomonadota > Gammaproteobacteria > Burkholderiales > JAEUOS01 > CANJDH01. Next base: position 4,656 of record JANNCZ010000888.1, on the reverse strand, counting down.
GCGCGGCCTATGTGCGGCAACCTGCGCGCAGCAGTCCGGCACCGCTGCGGGCGGCGCGTGGCCTGAAGAGCCGCCCACACTAATGATATTCGCGGCATGCGGCCCAACATCCGCTTGCACCAAGGGTTTCAGGCGAATGGCATATCGCCGTTCAGGTAAAACCACTTCCCGTCCTCACGTACGAACCGGCTCACTTCGTGCATGCGCTGTGCACGCCCGCCGGTTTTCGAGCGCGCAACGAACTCGACGGTCGCCGTATCGCTGCCAGTCGTTTCCGCACGCTTGACCTCGAGCCCGATCCATTTGGTGGCGCCGCCGCTGACCAGATGTAATGCGGGTGGACGCGTACTCGCATGCCATGTTGCCAGCAGATAGGGCTCATTCGCCAGAGCAAACGCGGTGTAGCGTGAGCGCATCAATGCTTCAGCGGTTGGTGCGCTCGCGCGCCCGGCGAGATAAGGGCCGCAACAGGTGTCAAGCAATGCTGATGCGCCGCATGGACAGGCGCCCGTGCCGGGGGAGACTCGGCGCGTTGACACCTGCAGGCCTGCCGCTCCTACATCTCCTGCAGAATCTGCTCGCGGCGGTTGCGGCATTCCATCTCAGTGAACAATCCCTGCTCACACATGCTGCGCAGGCGGCGCAGGCGGTCTTCGATCGACATGGTCTGCGCGGTGGCCGCAACGCTCGATGGCGCTGACCCTTGCACCGCTGGTTGCACTGGTTGCGCTGGCGCCGCTGGCACGGTTTGGTAAATCACCACCGGTGGTTGCACGTAAGTGATTGCCGGCGGGTAAGGCGCGTAATAGACCGGCGGCGGATAGTAGTAGGGCGCAGCGTAGACGTAACGCGGCGCGAACACGGATCCCACCACCAGCCCACCGAAGAAGAAGCCGGCGCGCCGGCCACCATGCGCCTCGGCATCGGGCGCATAAGGTAAGGCCGCGAGCACAACCGCCAGCGCCAGGATGGGCGCGCCAGTGCGGGAAAGCATTCTCAGTGAAGACATGGATTCTCTCCTTGAAGAGAGGGCAACGCTCAAATTTATAGCACGCCGGCGCGCACGCTGGTAGCGGTTTTACACTTTTCAGACCCGCTTCAGATTCGCTTCAGACCCGCTTCAGACGAGTTTCAGACCAGCGACAGCACATGCCCTTCATCGGGCTTGACGCTCCCCGCCAGCATGGCGCGGTAAACCTGCTCCACCGCCTGCGGCCCACGCCCGGCCACCACCCGCATCCAGGGCTGGTGCGGGTCCATCACCGGCCCCATGAATGCGCGCCACGCATCGGCAATCCGCGTTTGCAATTGCGCAGCGCCCCATTCGGTGTGGCGTTTCTTGATTTGGCTTGGCGCGAAAAACAGGATCGGTTTCGGCCCTGGCAGATCACGCCCCGAGCCCAGGTGATCCCAATGGGTGCCGCCGACCGAACACGAATACTTGAGCGCATCGCCAAGATGCGTGTGCAGATCGCGCCGCAGCGCGGCGTTGCCGGCCATGTCGACAAATACGGCAGGCGCAGCATCAAGGCGGCTCACCTGGTCGTAACCCAACACTTTGTTGTAGCAGCCGAGCCCAGTTACAAAAGCGGCATTGGCGGGGGAGGTGAGGCCCACGACTTCGCAAGTACCTCGCGTTGCAAGGCGATGCGCCAGTCCATACGCAGTCTTGCTCGACGCACTCGACAAAATCACCCGGCGTGCGCCGAAAAAGGCGTTGTCCGCCAAAAAATCATCAATCAGAAACGAGGTGATGAACAGCGGCCGCAGCAGCATCTGTTGCGCTTCAGACTCTGCGCGATAGCCCGGGTCGGCAGCAGTGCTCAGGTACTGGTTGTAGACGGCAGGCAGTTCGCGCCGATGCGCTGCACCATCGACAAATCCCGCGGCGCTGGCGCGATCCGGTTCGAGCACAACGTAACTTGACATCGGATAGTAGCCGTAGAAGCGCTGCCCCGGCAGCAGCCCCGCGTGTTGCGACGTGATCACCGTTGCAAACCCCCACACCGGAATGCGGCCCCAGCCTTCTTGCCCGGCACCTGCGGGAAAAAAATGCCAGTACGACATCGCATCGCCAAACGCGCCGTAGGTGACGTTGTTCGAGGTGAACGCGAACTGGTCGATCTGCAACAACACTTGACCCGGCGCGAGAACGACGGCGCTTGCAAGAGGCGCATCCACGAACTTGCAAATGCGGAGGTCGTCTCGCCTGACCAGAAAGTCACTTGGCGCAAGTGTCGATGCAATCTCAGTCATGCCGTACTCCCGGATTGGTTTGACCGACTATACAAGTTTCACCCTCTCAACAAGTTGCGGCTCCTCAGCAAGGTCCGGCCCTTCAGCAAGTTCCACTCCTTCAGCAAACGCCGCCCCGCAGGCATTTACAGGCGTGGCGGGTCCGGCACGAAGCCAATCTGCGGCTGTATGGGAAACGGTTGCGGTACTGGCACCGGCACAACGCGCGGCGCGGGGATCACGCCCTGTGCCACCAGATTGTCGCGGCTGTCGTAGTAGATCGTGATCACTTCATCCGGCGTGGACTGGGCACGCTCAAACGCGGTGTAGTTGACCCAGGCGTTTTCGCGCGCGCCGTGCCCGGTGCCGAGTTTCGATTCCGGCTGGGCCGGCACGCGCGATAGCGCGCGACCTTCACCGCCGGTAATGCTTTCCATACTCTTGCGTGTGGCGGGTGCTGCATCCGCTGCCTGCGCAGCCGGTGCTTGCGCAGTGGCCGGGCTGCTGCGCTCGGCGCGCTGGTCACGTGCCGAACTGCCCGCGCTGCTTGCGTTGCCCGATGACCCCGAGTTATCGACCGCATCATCGCGACTCGACGCGCCCGGCCCGCCCTGCGCACCCAGTGCTCCATAGGGGCGTGGTGCCGGCACCGGCATCTGCACCGGAGGCTGCGGCACCGGCCGCTCGCGAAACACTGCGACGCCGATCACCCCCACGTTGTCGGGTCTCCCGGTACGTGCGGCATACGAATTGGGCAAGGCGGTGAACTCAAACGCGGCAACTTGCGATTGACTCTTGCGCCAGCCCGCCACATCATGCCGCTGCCATGAACTGAGCACGTAGCCATTCTGGTCGATCCCGGCCGTCTCGCCGCTGACGACGTTGATGCCGTCCACTGACAGCACCGTCATGACGCGCCCACCGGCCTTGTTGTGGACACGCACTGCGTAGCGCGCGCCCGGCCGCCCGGCGACGTAGTGCCGATCCTGATGGGTATACACCGGTAATACTTGCCCGGTGGCGCGATCGACCACGTTGATGTCGGTAATCGTGCCGATGGCGAAGGCGGCCGATGCTGCGCCACCCAGCGTGATGGCGAGTGCGGCGCTGAGAGCAGCGGTGAGAGAGCGAAGGGACGGGCAGGGCATGATGATTCTCCTTGACTGAACGGGGGGGGTAATGAGGCTGTAAACGAAGCGCCTCATAAAACCGGGTTAACGGTTTTCGAATTTGTTGTCGATTCCGCTTTCGATTCTGTTTTTGATTCTGTTTTTGATTCTTCTTGCATGGCCACCGGCATGACCACGCTTGCCCTTAGAATCCTCTGCTTCCTCACCCAATTCCGCCACCCTGGCCTGCCACATCATGGAACCGCTTGATCCTCTCAAAATGGCTGTTGAGCCGCTTAAAAAGGCCACCGAGCCGCTCAAAAAAGCCACCGCCATCCTGCATCAGGAGGGTCCGCTGCAAACCGGACGCGGCAAGGTCACCGGCATCATCGCCTTCACCCTCGCCTTCATGTGCGTGCTCGGCGTGTTGGCGTTTCACTTCCCCGAATACCTGACCACGCCCGAGCTGCGCAAAAATTATTCGGTCGACATGTTGCGCAAAGTGATGCTCGGGGCGATGGTGATCGCCGGCGGCATCGCCATCGGCAATCTGATCTTGCGGCGCAACCGCTGGCTCAACGGCACCGCCCTCGCCCTCGTGCTGCTCACCGTGCTGGCGGGCGGGCATCAGGTGCCGGTGGGCGACTTCCCCGACAACACACCTTACATTGGCCTGGACTGGTTCATCCTCGACCTGCTCGGCTCGACCATGATTTTCATTCTGATCGAGAAGCTGTTGCCGATCTACGCGCAACCGGTGTTCCGCCCCGGCTGGCAGACCGACTTCACGCATTTCATCGTCAACCACTTCATCGTTGGGCTGGTGTTGCTGATCGTGAATTTTTTGATTCACCGCTTCTTTGGCTGGGCCGCGTATGAGCCGCTGCAAAAAGGCATCGCGGACCTGCCCTTTCTCGCACAACTGTTCTTGATCCTGCTCGCCGCCGACTTCGTGCAGTACTGGACGCACCGCGCGTATCACGAGGTACCGTTTTTATGGCGCTTTCATGCGATCCACCACAGCGCCAAATACATGGACTGGATGGCCGGCTCGCGCCTGCACATGTTCGAGCTGATCGCCACGCGCGTCTCGGTGCTCGGCATCATCTATGTGCTCGGCTTCTCCAAATCGGTGATGGACATCTACATCATCATCGTTGGTTTCCAGGCGGTGTTCAATCATGCCAACGTCAAGCTGCCGCCTGCATTCGGCCGCGCACCGCTCAAATACCTGATCGTGACGCCCGATTTTCACCACTGGCACCACAGCTCGGAGCAAGAGGCGCTGGACCGCAACTACGCCGCGCACTTC
>JANNCZ010000848.1:0-1687 GCA_031387185.1 Burkholderiales bacterium | reverse complement strand
ATAAGTCATCAGACCGCCGGCTGCGGCATCGCCACTGAAGGCATACATGACCGGCACGCGATGCTGGGCGGCCCAGGGAATCAGGCGCACAGAGTAAAGAATGCCGTAGAGCGGGTTAATCAGCGGCAGCACGGCCTGCGCACGCCAGGTCTTGATCTGCTCCAGCGCGGTGGTCACCCCGGCTGCATTGCGCGCCTCGTAGATGCGTGCTGTGATGCCGCGATTGGCGGCGGCGCTGCGCAGTTCTTCCAATTGATATGGCGTGTTCTGGTCGTCCGGGTTGACCAGCGCGGCGAGGCGGCGCAAACCGGGCACGGCATCGTGCAGGTATTCGAGACGCTTGGGCCCCAGTTCGGCGCGGGCATTGGAGAGGCCGGTGACATTGCTGCCCGATGTGCGCAGTGATTTGACCAGGCCACTGCCGACCGGTTCGCCGACATCGGCCATCACGATAGGAATTTGCGTGGTGGCCGCACGCGCCGCGTGCACGCCCGGCGTGTTGCGCACCACCAGCACCTTGACCGGCAGCTTGACCAGCTCGGCAGCGAGGGCCGGCAGGCGCGTGAAATCACCTTCGGCCGAGCGGTATTCGATGGCGTAGTGGCGCCCTTCTTCAAGGCCGCGGCTCTTGAGACCGGCGCGCAGGCCGGCGAGGCGCGCCGGCGAGGTCGCAGTGGGGGCGGGGTCAAGCACGCCGATGCGCGGCACGCCCGGCGCCGGCTGCGCGCGGGCGATAGGCGCGGCGTTGATGATGCCAAGGGCGAGCAACGCCTGCAGGGTGTGGCGCTTGTTCATTCGATCACCCGATTTGCAAGTATCAGCACCGATTGTGGAATCGTTAATCCGAGCGCTTTGGCGGTTTTGAGATTGACCACCAATTCGAACAAGGTGGGTTGCTGCACCGGCAGGCTTGCCGGATTGGCGCCTTGCAGGATACGGCTGACGTAATCCCCGGCACGGCGAAACAGGTCGGCAGCGTCTACGCCGTAGGAGATTAGGCCACCCTCAATCGCCATGACGCTGAGGTAGTGAATCGCCGGTACCTTGTGGCGCGCTGTCAGATCGATTATTGCCTTGCGATGGGCACCACCCGTAAACGTATCGGGCATCAGGATCAGGCCGCCGCCCGCCTTGCGGCCCAGCGCGATGATGACTCTTTCTATATCGGCTGCGCTGCCCACCGGAGCGGTAAACGTCTTTACGCCAACTCTCGACGCTACCTTGTTCAAGCGCTCAAGACAAAAATCGGCATGGGCCGCCGTTTTCGGATTGAACATCACTCCCACACGCTTGACGCGCGGTGCAATTTCCTTGAGGAGCTGGAGCCATTTCTCCATCAGCGACGCTTCGAGGTTGGTGAAGCCGGTGATGTTGCCGCCGGGCCGAGCCATGGTCTGGGCAAAGCCGCTGCCGATCGGATCGGCGACGGCCGCGAAGACGATAGGAATAGTCTTTGTCTCGCGCTGCAGGGCCGCAGTCACCGGCGTAGTGGCGGCGAGGATTGCGTCGGGCTTGAGCGCGACCAGCTCTTTGGCAAATGGTTCGATGCGCTCGAAATTGCCGGCCGTCCAGCGCACATCGAGCGTCAGGTTGCGCCCCTCGATCCAACCCAGCGCCGCGAGCCTGTCCTTGAAGCGCACGAAGCGCTGCTGCCCTTCAGGGTCGCTTTCGGTATAGCCCAGCAGCA
>JANNCZ010000838.1:0-7909 GCA_031387185.1 Burkholderiales bacterium | reverse complement strand
CGGCGAACATCACGATCGGCACCGTGCGGGTCGCCTGTTGCGCGGCGCGCACGGCCGCAATGGTGCTCACCATGATCACGGCCGGCGCACGCTGCAACAGTTCTTTGACGAGCGCGGGAAAGCGCTCGGATTGGCCGTTCGCATAGACCACGTCCACAACATAATGCCGGCCCTCGATCAGGCCGTTCTCAAGCATGCCTTGCTTGAAAGCGGCAAGCCGGGTCGCGCCCACCGCCGTGCTGTTCGTCAAGATGATCCCGATGCGCGCCGGTGGCGCGCTGCCCTGGGCATAGGCTGCGGAGCCGCCGGTGAGTGCGCCGGTGAGCCCGATGGTGAGAGTGCCGGTGAGAGTGCTGGTGAGAGTGTCCGCACCGAGTGCGATGAGTAATCTGCGGCGGTGTTGCCGCGCCGCTGCGCTTTGCTGTGGAAGGTGCGTGCGTAACAGACTGCGCAGACTGCGTTCGATTTTCATTTCGTCAATCCTCCAAAACCAGCGCCCACCAACGATGACAGGCCATCGATAGCCGTAAACCCGCCCGCACCAACGAGTGTGGGCCGGCGGCTAATGCCGAAATTGAAGCGCCTGCCGCCGGCATTCACGCCTATGTTGCGTGTCGCGCAACGCGCTATCATGGCGGCATGATCGCATCGTTCCGGCACAAAGGTTTGCGCAAATTCTTTGAGTCCGGCAGCCGGGCGGGCGTCCAGCCGGCGCACGCAACGCGCCTCACGATGCAATTGGCCGCCCTCGACACCGCGCACACGGTTGCGGACATGGAGATTCCCGGTTTCCGTCTGCACCCGCTCAAAGGGGGAAGTCATGGGCGTTGGTCGATCTGGGTAAATGGCAATTGGCGTATCACGTTCGAGTTTGAAAATGGCAATGCTCTGGTGTTGGACTACGAGGACTATCACTGATGACCATGCACAATCCACCGCATCCCGGGGCGTTCATTCAAGAAGTCTATTTGACGCCCAACCAAATCAGCTGCAGGGAACTGGCGCTCACATTGGGTGTTGCCGGATCGACCCTCCATCGGGTGTTGAATGCGTCGAGCGGCGTCAGTCCCGAAATGGCTTTGCGTCTGGCAAAGGCTTTGGGGCGCTCGCCTGAAAGCTGGTTGACGATGCAACATAATTACGATTTATGGCATGCCAGAAAAACGGTGGACTTGAAACGGATCCGTAAAGTGGAGTTTGGCTTTGCCTGATCCCGATGATTTAGGTACCGCGTCAATCACCGTCATTCAATCACCCGCTCCGCCTGTATCAACAACGCCTGCGGAATCTTGATGCCGAGCGCCTTGGCGGTTTTCAGGTTGATCACCATCTCGAACCTGGTCGGCTGCTCGACCGGCAGGTCGGCGGGTTTTGCGCCGGCGAGGATTTTCTTCACATAGGTGGCCGAGCGGCGATACATGTCAAGACGCGCCGGCCCGTAGGAGAGCAGACCGCCGGCCTCGGTGTATGGCGCGTCGGGGCCGAACGCGGCGATGCGGTTCTTGAGCGCAAACGCGGCAATCGGTTCGGTCAAGCCGAAATACATCGCGTCGGCCATCACCACCAGCGCATCGGGGCGCTGTTTGGCGATGGCGGGAAACGCAGCATCGAGAGCGGCCGGCCTTGCCACGTCAAACGCCTGCGTCTCGATGCCGGAGCGCAGTGCGGCGGCGCGCACCTGTTCGGCCAGATGGGGATGCGAGGGATTGCCCGGGTTGATCACCAACGCGATGCGTTTAGCGCCGGGCAGGGCTTCACGCACAAACTCGATAAACTTGGCCGCAGTGTCCTCGGCCTGGTTCGACAGCCCGGTGATGTTGCCGCCGGGCCGTGCCAGGCTTGCCACCAGGCCGGTGCCGACCGGGTCGTTGGTGCCCGTCATGACGATCGGCACCGTGCGGGTTGCCTGTTGCGCGGCGCGCACGGCCGCATTGGCGTTCGCCATGATCAGCGCCGGCGCACGCTGCAACAGTTCTTTGGTGAGCGCGGGATAGCGCTCGGCGTGTCCCTCTGCATAGACCACGTCAAGTACGTAATGCCGGCCCTCGATCAGACCGTTTTCGCGCATGCCTTGCTTGAAAGCGGCGAGCCGCGTCGCGCTCGCCGCCGCGCTGGTCGGGCCAATGAAGCCGATGCGCACCGGTGGCGCGCTGCCCTGGGCATGCGCTGCGGAGCTGCCCATGAGGGCGCCGGCCAGAGCGATGGTGAGTCCCGCGGTAAGCACCGCGGTGAACGTGCCTGCGCCGAGCGCAAACAGAAAGCTGCGGCGGAGTTGGCGCGCCGCCCCGCTGCCGCCGCGCCGTGGAAGATGCGTGCAATACAAATTGCGGTTAATTGTCATTTTGTCACTCCTTTGAAAGTGGCTTGCACCAACGGTTTAAGGGCATCGATTGATTTATATCAGCCTGCACCAACGGTTTTTAGGACGATGCCATGCAGAAAACTGGAAATGTCTGTTGCGATGTTTTATTCAATCACCCGCTCCGCCTGTATCAGCAGCGCCTGCGGAATCTTGATGCCCAATGCTTTGGCAGTCTTCAGGTTGATCACCATCTCGAACCTGGTGGGCTGCTCGACCGGCAGGTCAGCCGGCTTGGCGCCGGCGAGGATTTTCTTCACGTAGGTTGCCGAGCGGCGAAACAAGTCAGGCCCCGATGGCCCATAAGCGAGCAGACTGCCGGCCTCTGCAAAATCCGCGGGGCCGCCGAATGCGGCGATGCGGTTCTTGAGCGCAAACGCCGAAATCCGCTGGGGCTCGGCATTCAGCATGGCATCGCTCAATACCACCAGCGCGCCGGGCTGCTGCCTGACAATCGCGGCGAATGCGGCATCGAGCGCGGCTGGCGTTGCCACTTCAAACGCGCGCGCCTCGATGCCCAATTTAAGCGCCGCGGCACGCACCTGTTCGGCCAATTTTTGCAGTGACGCATTGCCCGGATTGGTCAGCAGCGCGATGCGTTTGGCGCGCGGCAGCGCTTCACGCACAAACTCGACATACTTTGCCGTCAAGTCTTCATTCTGGCTGGACTGCCCGGTGGTGTTGCCGCCCGGCCGCGCCAGGCTTGCCACCAGGCCGGTGCCTACGGGATCGTTGACGCCGGTCATCACGATCGGCACCGTGCGCGTCGCCTGTTGCGCGGTGCGCACGGCCGCAATCGTGCTCACCATAATCACCGCCGGCGCACGTTGCAACAGCTCCTGGGCCAGCGCGGGAAAGCGCTCGGACTGGCCGTCCGCATAGACCGCGTCGAGTACGTAATGGGTACCTTCGATCAGGCCGTTGTCGCGCATGCCTTGCCTGAAACCGGCAAGCCGGGTCGCAATCGCCGGCGCTTTGGTCGACACGATGAAGCCGATACGGGCCGGGGGTGCGTTGCCCTGGGCATAGGCAGCGAGGCAGCAGGTGAGTTCGGCGGCGAGCACGGCGGTGAGCGTGCCCGCACCGAGGGCGACAAGCGATCTGCGGCGCTGGTTCATGGCATGTTTCATTCGATCACCCTCTCGGCCAGTATCAACAGCGCCTGCGGCATCTTGATGCCGAGTATCTTCGCGGTTTTCAGATTGAGCACCATCTCGAACTTGATTGGCTGCTCGACCGGCAGGTCAGCGGGCTTTGTGCCGGCGAGGATTTTCTTCACGTAGGTTGCTGCGCGGCGATAGGTATCAAGGAGCGACGGTCCGTAGGAGAGCAGGCTGCCGGCGTCGGGAAATTGCGCCTCGGGGCCAAATACGGGGATGCGGTGTTTGAGCGCAAACGCCGAGATCTGTTGTGGTAGCGGTGCGCTCTGCAACATCGCGTCGCGCGGTACCACCAGCGCATCCGGGCGCTGCGCGGTGATGGCGGCATACGCGGCATCGAGCGCGGCCGGCGTCGCCGCTTCTACCGTGTGCGTTTCGATGCCAAATCTATGCGCTGCTGCGCGCAACTGTTCGCTCAATTTTCTATGTGACGGATTGCCCGGGTTGATCAGCAGTGCAATGCGTTTCGCGCGCGGCAGGGCTTCACGCACGAATTCGACAAATTTGGCCGTGGTGTCTTCGCCCTGGTTCGATAGTCCAGTGATGTTGCCGCCGGGCCGCGCCAGGCTCGCTACCAGGCCGCTGCCTACCGGGTCGGTGATGCCTGTCATCACGATCGGCACCGTGCGGGTTGCCAGTTGCGCTGCACGTGCAAGCGCAGCGGTGTTCACCATGATCACCGCCGGCACACGCTGCAACAGTTCTTTGGCCAGCGCGGGAAAGCGCTCGTAGTCGCCGTCGGCATAGACCAGGTCGGTCACGTAGTCCTTGGCTTCGATCAGGCCGTTGTCGCGCATGCCTTGCTTGAAAGCGGCAAGCCGGGTCGCATACGCCGCGGCGTTGGCCGGCACAATGATCCCGATGCGCGCCGGTGCGCCGCTGCCCTGGGCATATGCGTCAAGGCCGCTGGTGAGTTCACTGGCAAGACCGCCAGCGAGCGTGCCTGCACCGAGTGCAATGACTGATCTGCGGCGCTGGTTGATGGCATGTTTCATTCGATCACCCTCTCTGCCTGTATCAACAACGCTTGCGGAATCTTGATGCCGAGTGCCTTGGCGGTTTTCAGGTTGAGCACCATTTCGAATTTCGTTGGCTGCTCGACCGGCAAGTCGGCGGGCTTGGCGCCGGCGAGGATTTTCTTGACGTAGGTTGCCGAGCGGCGAAATAGATCCAGGCTCGATGGCCCGTAGGAGAGCAGATTGCCGGCTTCTGCGAACTCCGCACTGGAACCGAACGCGGCGATGCGGTTTTTGAGCGCAAACGCCGCGATCCGCTGTGGCTGTGGTGCGCTCAGCGACATCACGTCGCGCAGTACCACCAGCGCATCGGGGCGCTGCCCGGCGATGGCGGCAAACGCGGCATCGAGCGCCGCCGGCGTTGCCGCTTCAACCGTGCGCGTCTCGATGCCGAACCGGAGCGCCGCAGCGCGCACCAGTTCGCTCTGTTTTGGATTGGTTGGATTGCCCGGGTTGATCAGCAGCGTGATGCGTTTCGCGCGCGGCAGGGCTTCAAGCACAAATTCAACAGATTTGGCCGAGGTGTCTTCGCCCTGGCTCGACAGCCCGGTGGTGTTGCCGCCGGGCCGCGCCAGACTTGCCACCAAGCCGGTGCCGACCGGGTCGCTAACGGAGATCATGACGATTGGCACCGTGCGTGTCGCCTGTTGCGCGGCGCGCACCGTCGGAGTGGCGACCGCCACAATGACAGCCGGCGCACGCTGCACCAGTTCTTTGGTGAGCGCGGGCAAGCGCTCGTAGTAGCCGTCCGCAGAGACCACGTCGAGTAGGTAATGGGTGCCTTCGATCAGGCCGTTTTCGCGCATGCCTTGCTTGAAGGCGGCGAGCAAGGTCGCGAACGCCGCCGGGTTGGTCGGCCAGATGAACCCGATGCGTGCCGGTGGCCCGCTGCCCTGCGCGTGCGCTGCGAGGCCGCTGGTGAGTTCGGCGGTGAGCATGGCGGTGAGCGTGCCCGCGCTGACAACAATGAGCGATCTGCGGCGCTGGTTCATGGCTTGTTTCATTCGATCACCCGCTCCGCGCGCAGCATGAACACCTTGGGCAGCGTGATGCCGAGTGCCTTGGCGTTGCGCAGGTTGACCACCATCTCGAAGCGCGTCGGCTGCTCGACCGGCAGGTCGGCGGGCTTGGTGCCGGCGAGGATTTTTTTCACATGCAGCGCGGCGTAGCGAAACATGGCGGTGTAGGGCGCGGCATATGAGATCAGGCAGCCGGCGTCGACGAATTCGGCTTCCGGGGCGAACACCGGAATGCGCGCCTTGAGCATGGCTGCGGCGATGCGCTCGCGTTCTCCAAAAAACATCGCGTAGGTCAAGATCAGCAGTGCGTCGGGGCGGTCCTGGGCGATGGCCTCCAACACGCCATCGAGCACTGCGGGTGAGGCCGCTTCGAACTTGCTCGCGTTCATGCCGAACCCGGTGGCCACGGCGCTGACCCCGTCGAACATTTTTGCGTGCGCCCCGTGTCCCTGGGACATCAGCACGGCAAGGCGCTTGGCGCGCGGCAACGCTTCGTGCAGCAACTCCACATGCTTGAGGGCCAGTTCGTCGCCCTGGCCGGTGACGCCGGTGGTGTTGCCGCCGGGCCGCCCCAGGCTCGCCACCAGGCCGTTGCCGACCGGGTCGGCAGTCGCGATGAACATGATCGGAATGGTTTTGGTGGCTGCTTGTGCCGCGCGCACCGACGCCACCGTTACGCCAATCAGCACCGCAGGGTTGCGTTGCAGGGCTTCCTGCACCATCGCGGGAAAACGGTCGGCGTGGCCTTCGGCATAGAGCACGTCCATCACGTAGTGCCGGCCTTCGATCAGGCCGTTGATGCGCAGGCCATCCTTGAGGGCGCCGATCCGGGTCGCGCTTTGCGCCGCGCCAATCGGGGAGAGAAAGACGATGCGCGGCATTGGCGGCGCTTGGGGTGCCTGGGCCAGCGCGATGCGCGGCGCGGTGAGGGCGCCCGCACCCAGGGTAACGAGCAGTTTGCGGCGATTGTTCATGTGAGCGTGCCTCTGAGGTTCTCTGAAAAATGGTGGCCGCTGCTGTCCCGGCACCGCTGATAAAATCGATTCCGCAGCAAGGAGACCTTCATCGTGAAATCAGCTATCACCAGCGTTGTTGGGGGAAAAAAATCCGCCGCCAGATCTACCGCCGTCAAGCGCACGCCCAGCGTGAAGAACGGCATCAAGCGCGAGGTCCGCAACGGCGCTGCGGATGAGAGTTTTTTGAAGACCCTCACACCGGACACGCGCCGTCTGGTGCGCGCCCTCTGGAAGCTGCATAGCGCCGCGTGAGCGATTTTCTGCTCGATACCAATGTCCTGTCGGACATCGGCAACAGAAAACCGTGGTGGCAAAAGCTCGCGGCCAAAATTGATTTGTACGGCCGGCACCGGTGTTTCATCTCGGTCATTTCGGCCCACGAACACGCCTTCGGCCTGGACAATCCGCAACGCGGTTTGAGTGAGCCCAGGCGCCTTGCACTGCGTGCGCTCTATGGCGGTTATCCGGTGATCGACTTTGATCTTGCCGCCGCGCAAGCCTGTGCCCGGGTGCGGCTGCATACGCCGAAGAACATGCATTACCCCGACATGCTGATTGCCGGTCATGCGCTGTCGCGCGGCTTGATTCTGGTCACTGGCAACGAAGCGCATTTCAATGCGGTACCGGGTCTGACGGTCAAGAATTGGCGTGCTTGAGCGGCGCGGTTTCATTCGATCACCTTCTCCGCAGTAATCAGCAGCGACTGCGGAATCTTCAGGCCGAGGGCTTTTGCGGTCTTGCCATTGATGACGAGTTCAAACCGGGTCGGCCGCTCGACCGGCAGGTCGGCCGGCTTGGCCCCCTTGAAGATGCGGTCAACGTAATAGGCCGCGCGCCGGTACAAGCCGGCTTCGCTCGGGCCGTAGCTCATGAACCCGCCGGCTTCTACGTAGCCCCGGAACCCGTACATCGCCGGCAGCCGTACGCTTGCCGCGAAGTCCGCCAGCAATTGCCGGTTGTTGGTGTTCGTTGGGTTGGAGGTGACGTAGAGCGCGTCGGCGCGCCATTTGCGCAGTTGCGCTGCCACCGGCGCGAAATCCTCGCGCCGTCCCACATTGGTGGAGAACACCTCGATGCCGAGAATTTTCGCCGCGCGTTCGGCTTCAGCGATCTGCTGCTGCGTTGTGGGACTGGTATCTTTGGGATCCAGTATCGCGACGCGCTTGATGTTGGGCGCCGCCTCCTTGAGCAGTTGCAGGCGTTTGGCGCTCAGTTCGCTGTTGATATTGGTAGTACCCGTCATGCTCCCGCCGGGCCGCGCGAGGCTGGCCGCGAAGCCGCTACCGACGGGGTCGCCGGCGACGGAGAATACGATGGGGATGGTCCCCGCCACTTTTTT
>JANNCZ010000825.1:0-2719 GCA_031387185.1 Burkholderiales bacterium | reverse complement strand
CTGCGCAGCAGGTCGGCGCTCTGGAACGCAATCGATTCGAGTGCGGCGCGCGCGATGTGCGCCTTGGTGGTGCCGCGCGACAGGCCAAAGATGGCACCCTGAGCGCGTGAATCCCAGTAGGGCGCACCCAGGCCAGTGAAGGCCGGCACCACGGTCACGCCATCCGCATCGGGCACGCTCGCGGCGAGCGCCTCGACCTCGGCGGAAGACTTGATGATGCCAAGGCCATCGCGCAGCCACTGCACCACTGCGCCGCCAGTGAACACGCTGCCTTCGAGTGCATAGCGGCGCGCATCGGCGGTTTGCGCTGCTGCGGTGGTGATGAGTCCGTTCTTTGACTCCAGCGCCGCGCCGCCGGTGTGCATCAGCATGAAGCAGCCGGTGCCGTAGGTGTTCTTCGCCATGCCCGGCACGGTACAGGCCTGGCCGAACAGGGCGGCCTGCTGGTCACCGGCGATGCCGGCAATCGGCACTGCCATGCCAAAGTGATCGGCATGGGTGTGGCCGACCACGCCCGATGAAGGATGCACGATCGGCAGCAGCGTCGGCGGCACGTTGAACAGAAACGCGAGTGAGTCGTCCCAGTCGCCGTTGTGGATGTTGTAGAGCTGCGTGCGCGAGGCATTGGTCACGTCGGTGACATGGATCGCGCCACGGTCGGCGCGACCGCCGGTCAGTTTCCAGATCAGCCAGGAGTCGATGGTGCCGAAGGCGAGCTCACCCGCGTCGGCGCGGTCGCGCAGGCTGCGCCCGCTCGCGTCATCGCTCTTGACGTGATCGAGCAGCCAAGCAATCTTGCTCGCCGAGAAATACGCGTCGAGCACGAGGCCGGTCTTGGCGCGCACCTCCGGTTCCTTGCCCTCGGTTTTCAGATTTTCACAGCGTTTGGCGGTGCGGCGGTCTTGCCACACGACTGCGTTGGCAATCGGTTTGCCGGTGGCCCGATCCCAGATCACCGTGGTCTCGCGCTGATTGGTAATGCCGATGGCGGCCACGTTTTTGGCCGAGGTCTTGGCCTTGAACAGCACCTCCTGCGCGACTGCGTATTGCGATTGCCAGATTTCTTCGGGGTCGTGCTCGACCCAGCCCGGCTGCGGAAAAATCTGTTTGATCTCTTTTTGCGCCATCGCCACCAGCGTGCCGGCGCGGTCGAACAGGATCGCACGTGAACTGGTGGTGCCTTGATCGAGCGCGAGAATGTATTGGCTCATGCCGTGTTCTCCGGTGCGTGGAAGTGGCGTGACGAACGAAGTGTGGTGCTTGGCCGCGTGCGTGGCGGGATGCGCTGCGGCGCGCGGGGCGCGGGGCGTGGTGAAAAGGGGCTGTCACGCATTCTAGCGGAGAGCGTTGCTGGAAGCTCGTTTCAGTCCATTTTCCCTCTGGAGAAGCAGGCCTGAAACAGAGGCGAATGCTACAATCGCGCCGTCTGTTTTCCCTCTGAAAAAGCACCATGAACGCGTCCGAAATCCGTGAAAAATTTCTGTCCTACTTCGAGTCCAAGGGGCACACGCGCGTAGCGTCGAGTCCCCTGGTGCCGGGTAACGACCCGACGCTCCTGTTCACCAACTCGGGCATGGTGCAGTTCAAGGATGTGTTCACCGGCGCCGAAGTGCGCTCCTACAAGCGCGCCACCTCGTCGCAGCGAAGTGTGCGTGCCGGCGGCAAGCACAACGATCTGGAAAACGTCGGTTACACCGCGCGCCATCACACATTTTTCGAGATGCTCGGCAACTTTTCATTCGGCGATTACTTCAAGCAAGATGCGATCAAATTCGCGTGGGAGTTGCTGACCGGCGTGTATGCATTGCCCAAAGACAAACTCTGGGTCACGGTCTATATCGATGATGACGAGGCCTACGGCATCTGGGCCAAGGAGATTGGTGTGCCGCCCGAGCGCATCGTGCGCATCGGCGACAACAAGGGCGCGAAGTATGCGTCCGACAATTTCTGGCAAATGGCCGATACCGGGCCGTGCGGTCCCTGCTCTGAAATTTTCTACGACCACGGGGCTGATGTGGCTGGCGGCCCGCCCGGCTCGCCCGATGCCGATGGTGACCGCTATATCGAAATCTGGAATCTGGTGTTCATGCAATTCGACCGCCAGGCCAATGGCGACATGCCACGCCTGCCCAAGCCCTGTGTTGATACCGGCATGGGTCTGGAGCGCATCGCGGCGGTGTTGCAACACGTGCACAGTAATTACGAAATCGACCTGTTCCAGGATTTGATCAAAGCCGCCGGGCGCGAAACCTTGATCACCGATTTGTCGCAGCCCTCGCTCAAGGTGATCGCCGATCATATTCGCGCGTGTTCGTTCCTGATCGTCGATGGGGTGATTCCATCGAACGACGGGCGCGGTTACGTGCTGCGCCGGATCATCCGCCGCGCACTGCGCCACGGCCACAAACTCGGTCAGACCAAACCCTTCTTCCATAAGCTCGTCATAGACCTGGTCCTCGTGATGGGTGCGGCCTACCCCGAACTTACCGCGCAGGCCAAGCGCGTCGAAGAGACCCTGCTCGCCGAGGAAGAGCGTTTTGCCGAGACGCTGGAAAACGGCATGAAGATCCTTGACGCGGCCCTCGCGCGTGAAGGCAACATGCTCGATGGCGACACCGTGTTCACGCTCTATGACACCTTCGGCTTCCCGGTGGACCTGACCGCCGATGTAGCGCGTGAGCGCGGCAAGAGCATCGACATCGCCGGTTATGAAGCAGCG
>JANNCZ010000813.1:0-2042 GCA_031387185.1 Burkholderiales bacterium | reverse complement strand
CGAAGCCGTGTGGGCGCGCGGGATTGACCGGCTCGAAGAACATCGTGCAATTGAACTCATCAAAACCGCTGATGACGGCGGCGGCAAGACAGCGCTGGCCGGCGTGTTGATGATCGACATGCGCGATGGCGAATTTGTGTTCGTGCAGGCCAAAGCCGTGCTGCTCGCCACCGGCGGGGGACCTACCATGTACAAATATCACACGCCCTCGGGCGACAAGAGCTGCGACGGCATGGCGATGGCGCTACGCGCCGGCCTGCCGCTGCGCGACATGGAGATGGTGCAGTTCCACCCCACCGGGGTGCTGGCGGGCGCGGGCACGCGCATCACCGGCACCATTATTGAAGAGGGGCTGCGCGGCTCGGGGGGTTATCTGCTCGGTGGCGACGAGCAGCGCTTCATGCACAAGTACGATGCGCGCAACGAGCGCGCCACGCGCGATATTGTCTCGCGTGCGATGTATACCGAAATGCGCATGGGCAACACCACGCCCCATGGCGGCCTCTATATTTCGATGGGCCATCTGGGGCCGGAGAATGTGAAGAAACAATTCAAGGGCATGGTTGAGCGCTGCGCCGATTGCGGTTTCGATCTCGCTGGCGGTCTGGTAGAAGTGGTGCCGACGGCGCATTACATGATGGGTGGCGTGCAGTTTCGCGCTGATTGCTCGACCGAGTTGACCGGCCTTTTTGCGGCCGGCGAAGACACCGGCGGCGTGCATGGCGCCAACCGCCTCGGTGGCAATGGGGTGGCGAACTCCACCGTGTTTGGCGGCATTGCGGGCGATGCGATGGCGCGGTACGTCAAGGGCAGCGCGTCGTTGGGCCAATCGTCCGCCGCACTGCGCGCACCGGACGAAGCGGCCATCGCGCGCGCCATCGCCGCTGCCGAAGCGCCTCTCAAACGGCCCGCCGCGAGCCTCGAGCCGATCCGCGAAACGCTCTACGAATGCATGTGGAATGATGCCGGCATCCTGCGCACCGCTGCCGGCTTGCAACGCGCCAAGACACAACTCGCGCAACTTGATGCGCAACTCGATGCCACCGGTGTCGCCGATGGTGACCGCGCCTTTAACCTGACCTGGCACGACTGGCTCAATCTCAAAAACCTGGTGCAGGTCAGCCGCGTGATCGTTGAGGCGGCGATTGCGCGCGAAGATTCACGCGGCGCGCATTTTCGCGAAGACTTTCCAGAGACTGGCGATTTGCCCACGTCCACCTACACCGTTGTCCGTCAGCAGGACGCGCGCATCGTGCTAACCCGCGAGCCAGTGCACTTCACGCGCGTAAAACCGGGTGAGTCTCTGCTTCCCGCACACAGCGCCGCCTAAAAGAAACAAGGATTTGTCATGAACAAGCATCGCGGTGCCGACGCGCTGGTATACACCCTGCAACGCGCAGGCATCGACACCATCTACGCCCTCTCGGGCAACCACATCATGCCGCTGTTCGACGCGCTGTTCGAGAGCGGCATCCGGTTGATCCACACGCGCCATGAAGCGGCTTGTGTGCACATGGCCGACGCGCATGCGCGCATCACCGGCAAACCCGGCGTGGCGCTGGTCACCGGCGGCCCCGGCCATGCCAACGCGGTGGGTGCGCTCTATACCGCGCAGATGAGCGAGTCGCCGGTGCTGCTGTTGTCGGGCCACGCGCCCCATGAGCAGCTTGGCATGGGATCGTTTCAGGAAATGCGCCAGGCCGACATGGCTGCGCCGGTTACCAAGCTCTCGTTCACGGCAGCGAGCGCCGCGAGCCTCGCTGCCGATGTGGCGCGCGCGCTGCACACTGCCAAGACCGGGCGGCCGGGGCCGGTGCATTTGTCGTTGCCCACCGACGTGCTTGAATCCTTGATCGACGCGTCCCCTCAAACCGTTGGTCCAGGCGCCTCAACCGGCAGTCATGCCACGATATCCGCTCCCGTCAAGGCTCTGGAGGCTGCTGATGCAATGCGTTCACTCCTGTGGCTCGCCGCCGGCGCGCGGCCGCTGGTGCTGGCCGGCCCTTGCATGCTCACGCCGCGTGAAAGCGTGAAGTTGCAGG
>JANNCZ010000750.1:0-10190 GCA_031387185.1 Burkholderiales bacterium | reverse complement strand
TTCGTTCCAGTACCTTACACAAACTGCGGCATAGACCGCATCTTCCATCTCTCCGAATCAGGCACCCCAAGGACGGATCGCCGCCTTCAACGCTTTGTAACCATCGATATAGCGCGGACGCTTGGCGTCGTAAATCTTGTCGAAGATCGCGAGCTGGTCGTCGAGCCACTGGGCGAGCTGCGTGTTGCCCGGGTTTGCCGCCTTGTAAGCTTCGTTGATCAGGACGAAGTGGATGCGCGGATCGTACGGCGCCTTGGTGCCGCCAACGGTTTCATCGCCGTCGAGAAGGCGCAGCAGCATCGCGTCAGCCGAGCCGAGCGTCTGTTCATAGATCGGTTCGCCGACCATGCGGTACATCACGCTGGTCATGTCCTTGCCGTTTTTCATGGTGAAGCCCATCTCGCTCCACAGCTTGTTCATGTCGGTGCCGGGCTTGACCTTGTCGAGGATCATCTGGCCCCAGGCGCGCAGGAAGTCGGGCGCGTCGGCCATCAGGTCGGTGAGGCGGTCGCCGTCAAGGTCGGTGGCGTACACGATCACGCCCTTCTGTTGCACCATGTCGTGCAGCAGCAGACCGAAGTTGGTGTCGGCGATGTGCTCGGACAGTTCGCCTCCCCAGTTTTCCATGCCGGCCTTGAAGTCTTTCGGCAGCAGAGCGACGATGGCGTCGATTTTCTCTTTGTGCTCTTCGTAGGCATCGACCGAGTACTTGCGCTTGAGCTCGAACTTGGTGCCCTTCAACATCCAGCGCACGATGCCGGCATTGACGGCATCTTCCTGGGCTTGCGTCGGCTTGGTGGCCACGCGGCCGACCTGGCCGGTTTCGTGGACCATCTTCAGGAACAGACGCACCGCGTAGCACATGCGGATGCCGGGAGTGTTCATTTCCGAATGGATGTTGCCATTGTCGATATCAACGCGGAATTTTTTCTTGTCTTGCGAGTAGGGCAGGCCGGGCATGAAGCGGATGCTGGTGATGGTGCCGTAAGGGCGCACGTTGCAATACACGCCGGCCGCGGTGCGCAGGGGGGCATTGGCCGACTTGCCGTTGACCACGACTTTCTTGCCATGCTCGTTGACCATGAAGTCGCCGGCGGTCGACCACTTGAGCGAGGTGTAGTCGAGCTTGCCGAACCAGTCGAGCGACACCAGCTTGGTGTCATGGCGGAACTGCGCCATCATTGGCACGCCGATGAAGGGCAGGCCGAGCACATCGAGCGCCATCAGGGTGCCATTGAGGGCGAACATGTCGGTGAAGGCGTGCGCCACGGGCTTCACGCCGCCATGCGCGTTGCCGCCTTCCCAAATGATCGCGTCGGAGATGCCGCGCGGCTGGACGCTGGAACGCTTGAAGATGCTGTCAAGCAGTTTGAAGAGGTCGCCGTTCTGTTCTTCCTGGGCGATCTTGAGGAGGTCGAGAGCTTGGGTCATGAACATATTGCCTTGGCAAGGATGTTGAGGAGATTGAGAGGAGTTGGAGCACACGCCAATCTGAAACGAGCGGTCTTGTGAAAGCGGGAAGAATTATCGCATTGTCGGGCAGTGCTACGCGCCGAATTGCAATGCCGCGAGGCGCGCGTACAGCCCGCCGCGCTCAAGCAGTGCTTCGTGGCTGCCGATGGCTTCGACGCGTCCGTCTTCCATCACCACGATGCGGTCAGCATTGCGCACGGTGGCGAGGCGATGCGCGATGACGAGGGTGGTGCGGCCCTGCATCAGATTTTGCAGCGCGGCTTGCACCAGATGCTCACTTTCGGCGTCGAGCGCGCTGGTGGCTTCGTCGAGCAACAGCACCGGCGGATTTTTCAGAATCGCGCGCGCGATGGCGATGCGTTGACGCTGTCCTCCAGAGAGCCGCACGCCGCGCTCGCCGACGAAGGTGCGATAACCCTCTGGCAGACGGGCGATGAATTCGTCGGCCATCGCGGCGCGCGCGGCGGCGACGACATCTTCATCGGTCGCGCCGGCGCGGCCATAGCGGATGTTCTCCATCGCATCGGCCGAGAACACCACCGTGTCCTGCGGCACGATGCCGATGCGCGCGCGCACCGCTGCCGGATCGGCTTGCGCGATGTCGATGCCATCGAGCACGATGCGGCCCGCTTCGGGGTCATAGAAGCGCAGCAGCAATTGAAACAACGTGGTCTTGCCAGCACCCGACGGCCCGACGATGGCCACCGTTTCACCGGCGCGCACGTGCAGTGAAAAATCGCTCAACGCGGCGTGAGCAGGCCGTGATGGGTAGTGAAAGCATACCGCCTCGATGCGGATGTCGCCGGTGGTGTGACCTGCTTGCGCGGCTTGGCGCGCGGCGTCGGATTGGCCGCTTGTGGATGTGCCGCTCGCACCTCTGTCGGACGCACCGTCGCTGACGCCATGCGTAGCCGCGCTCCGTGGCGTCAGGGCAGGCAGCACCAGCGGTTGGGCCGCCACGCGAATCGCCGACTCGCCAGCCAGCAACTCCATCAAGCGTTCCGTGGCACCCGCAGCGCGCTGCACATCGCCCCACACCTCGGAGAGCGCGCCAATGCTGGTCGCCACCAGCACGGCGTAGAGCACGAACTGGCTCAGCACGCCGGCCGTCATGTTGCCTTCAAGAACCGAGCGCGCACCCTGCCACAGCACCATCACGATCGCGCCGAACACCATGACGATGATGATGGCCGTCAGGCTGGCGCGCGCGCGAATGCGGCGGCGTGCGGTGTCAAACGCAGCCTCGACAGAATCCGAAAAGCGCGCCGTCTCCTGCTGCTCTTGCGTAAAGGCCTGCACCGTCGGCACCGCGTTGAGCTTTTCACCCGCCAGCGCGGACGAATCGGCCACCCGATCCTGACTCGCGCGCGACAGCTTGCGCACTTGCCGGCCAAACAGGATGATCGGCAGGATCACACCGAGCAACAGCGCCAGCGTAAAC
This sequence comes from Burkholderiales bacterium, assembly GCA_031387185.1. Lineage (GTDB taxonomy): Bacteria > Pseudomonadota > Gammaproteobacteria > Burkholderiales > JAEUOS01 > CANJDH01. Next base: position 7,276 of record JANNCZ010000750.1, on the reverse strand, counting down.
CCGGTCAGACGCGGGCTGGTGACCGCCATCATGACGATGCCGCCAGCGAGCATGACGATGTTGCGCAAGGCCATCGACATGCTGGTGCCGACGACGGTTTGAATCAACGTGGTGTCAGTGGTGAGGCGCGACAACACTTCACCGGTGCGTGTGGTCTCGAAAAACACCGGACTCATGTGAATCACATGACGGTACACCGCGCTGCGGATGTCGGCCACGACGCGTTCGCCCAACCACGACACCAGATAAAAGCGCGCTGCGGTGAACAGCCCCAGCACCGTGGCGACGCCGAACAGCAATAGAAAGTAGCGGTCAATGTGCTCTGCGTTGGAGCGCGAAAAACCCTGGTCGATCATCTCGCGCACCGCCACCGGCAGTACCAGCGAAGCGGCGGCTGCGATCAGCAGTGCAACGAGGGCCAGCAGCAGTGTGCCGCGATAGGGTGCGAGAAACGGGAGGAGTTGTGCGAGCGGGCCAAGCTTGCGTGGCGGCGGCGTGTTCACGTCGCGTCCATCAGATCAACACCGGGAATCCCCGCAAAGTGCTTGTCAAACGTCAGCAGGGGCATGCGATGCTGGCGCACCAAAGCCGCAATCCACAGATCGTTGGTGGGAATTGGCCTGCCGTGATCGCGCAGCCATTTGTAAAGGTCCGCGTATTGCGGTGCGGTTTTTTCGTCCGGGTTCATCAGGTACACGCGTGGAGCGGCCATAAAACGCGCCAGCGCTTCACGATTCTTTTGTTCGCGATTGCCTGCTGCAAAACCACCCAGTAATTCGCCGAGGACGATCAGGGGAAGGTGGATCTCATGGGCATCATGCAACGCGCGCACCGACAGCGGCTCACCGGCCAGATGGTAGCTATAGGCGTTGGCATCAAGGATGATGGCGCTCATTTTGAGGCAGTCGTGCGTGCTGGGGCGCGCTTACGCACCGGACCACCTGCTGCCCGCGCGGCCTTGACCGGTTCGACGCGATACTCCGCTTTTGGTTCGGCCACCCAAAGCGCCTTGTCGATCTCGCCGAAGGGGGCGATAGCTGCGGTAAATTCAGCGAGTTCGGCTTTGCTCCATGTTCCGGCCAGGGCGTCGACGCCATCCGGTGGCCGCTGACCCGCCGCATAGTGTTGTTGTAGCGTCTCCACAATCATGCGGTTGACGCTGCGCTTTTGACGGCGGGCAGCCGACTTGATGCGCGACAATGTAGCGGTATCCAAGTCTCGAAGGCTAAGGTTTGGCATGGAGGTATTTGGATGATATCAAAGCGAATTATGATATCACGCTGATTGCCGGCAAGTAATTCAAGAGAAAGAGGAGTGATTGCATGCGTGAAGTTGTTTTGAAGTTTCTGAAAGCCGTTGCAGCCTGGATGGTTGGCTTGGGAATGATGGCAACGGCGTACGGTCAAACCGCCGACGCCGGCCTCTACGTGCCCACCCCGCAAAGCATCGTTGATGCGATGCTCGAAATGGGCGGTGTGACCGCCAAGGATCACGTGCTCGACCTTGGCTCCGGCGATGGCCGTATCGTGCGCACCGCGGCGCTGCGCATGGGCGCGAGCGGCACCGGTGTGGACATTGACACGCGCCTCGTGGCGATGGCCAACGAAGCAGCAGAAAAAGAAGGCGTTTCAGCCCGCGCCAGGTTCGTCAGTCAGGATTTATGGACGTTTGACACCTCACGTGCCACCGTGGTCACGGTGTATCTGCTGCCACGCGCATTGCCGCGCCTGAAGGAAAAATTGCTTGCCGAGTTGAAGCCCGGCACGCGGATCGTTGCGCATGACTATCCGTTCCCCGACTGGGCGCCACGCGAAGTGCGCGAGATTCACGAGTCGCTCAAGCAGGCGGTCAATGGCAGCGACAAGGGAATTCTTTACCTCTACATTGTGCCGGCCAAGCGGTAGAGCGCATGCTGCTTTGAGTGGTGCAGCGGCGCTCGTTACAAACTAAACCGCCAGTGGGAGTGTTAGCGTAAAGCTCACGCCACTCCGGTCCACGCGGTTGGACGCCGTTGCGCTGCCATGATGAAATTGGGCCGCCAGCCGCACCACATAGAGGCCCAAACCAAGATGCGGTTCGGCGTTTGAGACTTCATCTACGCGCATCGACACCATCGAGTCAAACAGCCGCTCGACCGGGCCGGGCGGCAGCAGCGGGCCGGTGTTGCCGATGTCGAGCATCGCCTCTCCTCCGGCGCTGCGCAAGCGAATCACCAGCGTTGAGTCAGGGGCTGCAAAACTCAAGGCATTGGCGATCAGCTTGTCGAAAGCCTGCGCCAGCAAATCGGGTGAGCCGTTCACCATCACGGCTCCCTCATCGACGTGCGTCTCGAACACTTGCGGCGCAGAGGCCATGCGGTAGCCCTCAACACAGCCATTGATGACGGCGCGCGCGTCGTACACGCTGCGCTCGCTGTCGCGCAATGCCTGCTCCAGCCGCCGCGCTTCGCCCATGCGCGAAATAAGGTTGTCGAGACGTTTCAAGCCATCGTTGGCGCGCTGCATGTAGTCGCGTGCCTCGGCGGGCAGGGGCTGCATCGCCAGGTTGTCGAGTGAGGAGCGCACGATGGTGACCGGCGTGCGGAATTCATGCGTGATGCGTGCGCCGAGGTTTTCGAGATAGTCGTGGTATTGCGCGAGGCGCTCCAGCAGTTGCGAAAAGCTGCGCGACAAGTCGCCCACTTCATCACCCGCGTCCGACGCTGCGGTAAGGGCACGCACGCGGCCCTGCGCATCGATGGCTGATTCGGCTTCGTCGCGCAAACGGCGCACCCGCCCGGCAAGGCGGGTGGCGAACAGCAGCACCACGCCAGCGACCAGCACGAACACCGCCAGCGTGGCGGTGATGAGCTTCTCGGTCGCGCGTGAGGTGAACGACGCGATCATGTTGCCGGTTTCTTCGACCACGACGGCCGCTACCACTTCGTTGCCCGCCCACACGGGATGTGCGGCCGACAGGATGCGTGCGCGGCTGTCGGGTGTGGCACGCCAGCGCGTGGCACCGTTGCCGGCCAGCGCTCGCGCTACCTCGGAGCCGCTGACGATGGCGTCTTCGGGCAGCGCGTCGTCGAAGTCTTCGGTGGGGCGTGTCAGCAGGCGTTGGTAAAGCGGGCGCAGCAGCAGGATTTCCAGCTTTTCCCACCATGTCACCGAGCCGGAAGCGTTGTCCTCCAAGGGTTTTCGGACATCAATGCCACCGTACCCGCCTGTACCAACGGTTTCCGGGTGGCGGCCTGTGGTGTTTTTGAGCGTGCCGGTGAGTGCCAATAACGCAAAGCGCTTGTCGATCATCCACACGCGCGTGCCTTTGCGGTTGAGCGATGCGACGATGTTCTCGACTTCGTCGCTGACCGCGCGCGGTGCGGCACTCGCTTCGGTGGCGATGATCTGGGCGGCTGTTTGCAGCGGAGCGTCGTTGGACACTGGCGCTTCTGCGCTGGCGACCGCACTGCCTTGCAGCATCGCGTTGATGGCTTCTTCTTTCTCGCGCCGCAGCGCCGGGTCTTGCGGCTTGAGGCGCAGCAGCGCGGGCCGCTCGTTGAGCGCTGTTGCGATGGCGCGTGCGGCGGCAAGCAGGTTGGCTTCCTGCTGTTCGATCAGCAGTGCCTCCATCTCGCGCACGTAGCCGATGCCGACCAGCGGGATTGCCGCGAGGCTGAGCGTGACGAGCAGTAGTTTGGCCTTGAGGCCGATACGCAGCATGCGCGAAGCGTAGCCGATCTTCGTCTCAGGAGGGTGCCGGAGCGGGACGGTGGCGTCGTGGTTTACCTGCTATGCGTCCGGCGCCGGTCAGGGTGCAGCGCGCCAGCGATACCCCATGCCATACACCGTATCGATGCAGTCAAACTTGTCATCGACCGCGACAAACTTTTTGCGAATGCGCTTGATGTGCGAGGTGATGGTGCCATCGTCAACGACGATCTTGGCTTCGCCCATCAATTGGTCGCGGTTCTTCACGTGGCCGGGAAACTTGGCCATCGAGTGCACCATCCAAAATTCGGTGAGGGTGAGATCGACTTCGCTGTTGTTCCAGGTGGCGAGAAAACGCTTGAGGTCGAGGCGCAGCGGGCCGCGATCGAGGATTTCCTCTTGCGACTTGGGTTCGTTGGCGAGATCGGCACGGCGGAACAACGCGGCGATCCGTGCCATCAGGTGCGGCAGCGAAATGTCTTTGGTCAGGTAGTCATCGGCACCGAGACGCAGGCCCGAGACCACGTCGAAGTCCGAGTCGCGCGCAGTCAAAAAAATGATCGGCAGCGTGGCCGACTGGGCGCGCAACTCACGGCACAGCGCGAAGCCGCCATCGGGCTCATTGCCCAGGCCAATGTCGATGATGGCCAGCTCCGGCAGGCGCTGTTTAAAGGCGCTGGATGCCTCGGGGCGCGAGGCATAGGCCGCGATGTCGTAGCCGTGCTTCTTGATCGCGTCGGCGTAGTTGGCGCGAATCGCGGCGTCGTCTTCGATGAGGGCAATGCGTTTGGCCATGTGAACTCCGGGTGAGGTTTGCGGCGCGGTTGCGGCGTGTGCCGTGCATTCGATGGCGGCGAATATAGCCCAGTCATGCGCGCGTGGCGCAGGGTCGATGCGAAATTCATTTTTTCGCCAGATTTGATCGCCGCTGCGTCCGCAAAGCTGCAATTGCGCTGCCGCCGCTGGCGCGCAGCATGGCTGCATCGCCCCGCACCGAAGCACAACCGGCCTCAACCCGCCTCAAGGAGAACATCATGGCCCTCGACAAATTTTCCCGCGCTGATGTGCCGCAGCCGATGCAGCCGATCGAAGAAATGAATTTGGCCGTGGACATGTTCCACACCGTCGGGCTCGCAGCGGCAGCAGGTATCGGCACGGCCCTCGCTTCCGGATTTGTCGTGGTGATGCTGGCGCTCAACGTCGCTTGAGTGACGATCGAGCAATACGGCAGGGCCCCGCGTGTCTGCGCCGGGCGCAGCGCGCTATGATTCGTTGAATGCATTCCAGTCAATTGCCATGACCTTGCGCGCCAATCACGACATGGGCGGTCTCACCGCCGGCAAAATTGTTCCGCGTGAACACACCTACGAGCCGTGGGAAAAGCGCGTCGACGCGCTGATGATGTTGCTGTCGCACAAAGACCGCCAACTGCTCAAGGTCGATGAATTGCGCCGCAATGTGGAAACCCTCGGGCCGCAAGCTTATGAGCGCATGAGCTATTACGAGCGCTGGATGCACGCGATCTGCCAGACGCTGATTCAACGCGGGGTGATTACGCTCGATGAATTGGGCCGCAGGATGGAAGCGGTGAAGGCGCGTGGTGCCTTGCCTGACGAGGGGAAAGGCTGATGCCTGCGCTTCAGACTGCCGCAGCTGCCCAGGCGCGCAAACCGCGCGTGCCGCCGCATTTCAGGGTGGGCGATCAGGTGCGGGTGCGCGTTGCGTTTCCGCCTGGCCATGTGCGCACGCCGTTTTATTGCCGCGGCAAGAGCGGCGTGATTGAGCGCCTGTGCGGCGCGTTCGCCAACCCTGAAGAGTTGGCCTACAACCGCGATGGCCTGCCTGCCCAACCTTTGTATCGCGTGCGCTTCACTGCGCGTGAGTTGTGGGGCGAGGATGTGGGGGCGGCGCAGGATGTGATTGAAATTGAAATCTATCAACACTGGCTCGATGCAATGGATGCAGGAGTGCAAGCGTCATGAATGCAAGCGGCAACACACCCCGCGCAACCGGCGATGCGGCCGGCGGGGCAACCGGCGGCGCGTCAGACAATGCGCTTGGCAGGGCCGGCGTCAAGCCGGCCGATGCTGCACACGATCACACCCACTTTCGCGACGATGAAGAGTCGCTCTCGTACTACCGCACCATGGAAATCGCGGTGCGCGAGCTGTTGATCGAGAAAAATGTGTTCACACTTGGCGATGTGCGTGAGCAGATCGAGGCGATGGATGCGCGCACGCCAGCCCGTGGCGCGCAAGTGGTGGCGCGCGCGTGGACTGACGATGGCTATCGTGCGCGCCTGCTGGCGAATGGTGCGGCGGCGTCGGAAGAACTTGGCCTCGAAGTCGGGCCGCTCAAACTCGTGGTGGTGGAGAACACCCCTGCGACGCACAATGTGATCGTCTGCACCCTGTGCTCGTGTTATCCGCGCATGCTGCTCGGTCTGCCACCCGACTGGTACAAAAGCCGCGAATACCGCTCACGCGTGGTGCGCGAGCCGCGCCGCGTATTGGCGGAATTTGGTACTGCGGTGCCGGACGACGTGGCGATCCGCGTACACGACTCGACTGCCGACATGCGTTATCTGGTGCTGCCGATGCGGCCTGCGGATACGCAGGGCATGAACCAAGCGCAATTGGCCGGGCGCGTGACGCGTGATGCGATGATCGGCACTGCCATCATCGACCGATAGCCCGCACGCACTGCTAGCCTGCTGCGCCCTTCGAGTCAACCGGCGCCGGGTCATCTGGCGGTGCGTCAGGCGCGTGCGCATCATTCGCCGGTGACGCGCCTTCCGGGCGCCAGGCTGCGTCAATTTCTCTGCGCACGGCCTCCGCCATCAAGGTTTCTTCAGACCGGTCGAGGGACGGCTGCTGGCCCGCAGGCGGCCGGTAAAACGCGACGCGTGAGCCATTCGATTCTTTTGCTTTGTACATCGCGTTGTCGGCGCATTGCAGCAGCTGCGTGGGGTCGCGTGCATCGGCCGGGCAGATCGCCATGCCGATACTGGCGCTGACGCGGATGTCGCTATCGAGTCCGTCGAATGGCGCGTCAAGCATCAGCACCAGCTTGTTGGCGACCTCAGCGATGTCGCCATCATCACCGGCCTGCTCGAGCACAACTACAAATTCATCGCCGCCAAGGCGCGCGATAGTGTCGCTGGCGCGCAACACTGATTTGAAACGCCGCGCCGCTTCGGCCAGCACGATGTCGCCCGCCGCGTGGCCGAGCGTGTCGTTGACATGCTTGAAGCCGTCGAGGTCGATGAACAGTACCGCAACGCGCCAGCCGTTGCGCGCCGAGCGCGCGAGGGACTTGTCGAGTTCGGCCTGAAATGCGTTGCGGTTGCGCAGGCCGGTGAGGGCGTCATGGGTGGCGGCGTAGGTGAGGCGCGCCTCGGCCTCGCGACGCAGCCAGAACAGCGCGATCTGGTGATTGAGTGTGTTGCCGATGCCGTCGATGAACGCATCGTGCAGTTGTTCGCGCGGGCCGAAAAATTCCAGCATGCAGACGATGTCGCCCTGCACCACAATGGGCAACGCAAAGGCCGCACCCAAATCCGCCGCCATTGCGGCTTCGCGGCGCAG
>JANNCZ010000746.1:0-4871 GCA_031387185.1 Burkholderiales bacterium | reverse complement strand
GCAGACCACTTAGAAGTGAGATCGGTTTCAACACCAGCTCTCCAACTTGAGTAGCTAGCACTTCCAGTCATAGATTCGCCTTTCTCGTACCAACCGTGAGCCCCAATCTTCTTGGTGAGCATCAAGGAACCGCTGGCATTGTACGCCTTGGTATTGGTAAGGTTTCGGAAGAATGAAACTCGGCCCCAGTCGCCCGGTGACACATAGTTTCTTTCAACATTTCGGTAACCCAGCTTGAAGCTACGAGTATCGGATTTGCTTCCAACTGCAACATCCCATCGGCTGTTTGCAGTGTCCACCAACGTGTCTAGATTCTGAGTGTCGGAGCCAAGCTGTTGAGCAACCCCAGATCCTCCGCCAGTAGTAAAGCCAAGACCAACGGATTTTCCGCCGCCGAGCTCAAGCATCATGCCGCCAAGATCGTAGCTAAGGTCGAGACCGTACACATTCTGACGAGTGATGACACAGACGATGGGGCGCGAAGATTGGGCCAATGACCCGGAGCTGTCCAACAACGCTGGCCGCGCCACGCGCGCGCAGGAAATGGATGATGGCATTGCGGCCTGGTGCGCGGCGCACGACGCCGCATTTTTGCTCGACACCTTGAGCCAAGCACAGGTGCCAAGCAGCAAAATTTTCTCGATCAAGGACATCGTCGAAGACGCGCAGTATCAAGCGCGCGGCATGATCGAAACCATCACGCTCGATGACGGCACCAAAGTGAGCGTTCCCGGCGTGGTGCCCAAGTTGTCCAGGACACCAGGCCGTGTGCCAGGGCGCGGGCCGCTGCTGGGTGAGCACAACGGCGAAATACTGAAAGGTTGATCGTCTGGAGAACCGCTCCAGGAGCCATTTTCGTCGAGGTATGTTATCTGAAAATGGCTCTTGGAGCGGGTTTCAGCCTGATGCCGGCCTGCGTTAGCCCGATGCCAGACCGGCGTCAGGTCGATGTAGTCCCGATGTCAACGAGATGCCCGCCCGGTATAAGCCGGTAGCTTTGGCGCACAGTGCCAGCGCCTTACGCGAAGCGCGGGAACAAAATCTGGGCGTTGCCGTGCGCCACTTGCTGTTTGACCTGCTCACTCCACGGCAGTGCCTCGAGACTCTCTGACGCCTGCTGCATTTGCCCTTTGGGGCCAAACGGATAGTCGGTGCCGAACAGGATGCGATCAGTTGACACCAGTGCTTCCAGATGCGCCATCGTGGCCGGGTCGGCTGATAGCGCCGCGTCGAAATAGAGCTCTTGCAATTCGGCCGCAAACCCGTTTGGAATGAACTCGCGCAACGCCGGATTGTTGGTGCTGAGCAGTTCAATGCGGCCACAGAGCGAGGCGATGGTACCGCCCGCGTGCGAGAAGATCCAGCGGATCGACGGGTAATCGCGCACGATGCCTTCGAAGATCAGCGACGCGATGGTGCGCGTGGTGTCGAACGGAAACTCCAGCGTGGACGCCGAGAGCCGCTTGAAAGACCAGGGCTGTGCCGGCGCAACCGGATGAACGAAGATGACGGCGCTGCGCCAGTTCAGTTCTTCATACAGAGGCCGAAAGGCTGCGTCGCCCAGATAACGCCCGGCGTAGTTGCTGAGCAAACACACACCGTCAGCATGCAACACGTCATAGGCGTGGGTGACTTCAATTAGTGCCGCATCCACCTTGTCTAGCGGCAGCGCCGCGAACATGCCGAAACGGCCAGGGTAGTCGCGCACCATGTCCGCCGCAAATTCATTGCACCAGCGCGCGAGCGCGGGGACTTGCGCCGCGTCTGCGGGCGCGAAGCCTGGGGAAGAGATGGAGGTGAGTGCGGTCTGGATGCCGGCTGCGTCCATGCCCGCCAAGGACGCATCGATGCTCCAAACCGGCACGCGCCCCGAAGAGCCTTGCAGGCCAACGCTGTCCGCACCCACGGTCTCGACGTAGTGGGCGGGCAGGATGTGATGATGGACGTCGATGCGGTTTGGACGCGTCACGGCTGATGACTCAGTTTGGGCAGTGCGGCCACCCGCATGTCAAAGCGCTCAATGCGCACTCGATTGCTTCTTCGACAAATAACGGATTGCCGACTCCAGCCCCTGGATTGTCAGCGGATGCATGCGGTTGCCCATGATCTGCTGGATCACTGCAATCGACTGACGGTACTGCCATACGCCTTGCGGCTCAGGGTTGAGCCAGACGGCGCTCTTGAAGTGTTCGAGAAAGCGCTGCACCCATACCGCGCCGGCCTCGTCATTGTTGTACTCGACGCTGCCGCCCGGCTGCAAAATTTCATACGGGCTCATGGTCGCGTCGCCGACGAAGATCAACTTGTAGTCGCGGTTGTATTTGCGGATGATGTCCCAGGTCGAGAAGCGCTCGGTGTGGCGGCGCCGGTTGTTCTTCCACAAAAAGTCGTACACGCAATTGTGAAAGTAGTAATACTCGATGTGCTTGAACTCGGTTTTGGCGGCGCTGAACAATTCTTCGGCCTGCTTGATGTGGTCGTCCATGGTGCCACCCACGTCCATCAGCATCAGCACCTTCACCGCGTTCTTGCGCTCGGGCACCATCTTGATATCGAGCCAGCCCGCGTTCTTGGCGGTGCAGTCGATGGTGTCGGGCATGTCGAGTTCTTCTGCGTTGCCCTCGCGCGCGAACTTGCGCAATTTGCGCAGCGCCATCTTTATGTTGCGGATGCCGAGTTCAACCGAGTCGTCGTAGTCTTTGTAGGCACGCTGATCCCACACCTTGACTGCGCTGCGGTTGCGGCTCTTGTCCTGGCCGATGCGAATGCCGGCCGGGTTGGCACCATACGCGCCGAAAGGCGAGGTGCCTCCTGTGCCGATCCATTTGCTGCCGCCTTCGTGACGCTCTTTCTGTTCTTCGAGACGTTTTTTCAACGTCTCCATCAACTCGTCCCAGCTCATCGCCTTGAGTTTGGCGAGGTCTTCGGGTGACAGATTTTTCTCCAGTGCCTTGCGCAGCCATTCTTCAGGGACGTTGGGGTTCAGTTCGGTCAATGCCTCAATGCCGCGAAAATACTCACCGAACACTTTGTCGTACTTGTCGTACTTGGTCTCGTCCTTGATGAGGCACATGCGCGACAAGTAGTAAAACTCATCGACTGATTGCCCGGTGACGCGGTGCTTCATCGCGTCGAGCAGGATCAAAAATTCCTTGGTCGAGACCGGCAGACCGGCGTTTTTGCATTTGAGGAAAAAATCGATGAGCATGGCTTACCCCTGCGGCCCATTGGCCGGATTGCTGCGTTGATCGATGCATCCGAGCACGATGACTTCTTCATTCTCGATCAGGATTTCGTGCATGGTCAACCTCGCGGTTTGGTCAGGCAAAACTGCAAATGTTGTTTCACAGCCGGCCACTCGGCGGCGATGATGCTGTAGACACAGGTATCGCGCAAACTGCCGTCGGCGTGGCGCTGGTGGCTGCGCAAGATGCCATCCTGCTTTGCGCCCAAACGCAGGATGGCGGCGCGGCTTTGTTGATTGAAAAAGCTGGTGCGAAACTCGACTGCGATGCAATCAAGTTTTTCAAACGCATGGGTGAGCAGCAGCAATTTGCACCCGGTGTTGAGCGGTGTGCGTTGCACGGATTTTGCGTACCAGGTAGAGCCGATTTCAACGCGCCGTTGTGCCGCGTCGATGTTCATGTAGGTGGTCATGCCAACCACTTTGCCGTCTGCATTTTTCACGGTGAACGGCAGCATCGAGCTTTTGGCTTGCAAGCCCAGACGCCGCTCGATCTCGGCGCGCATGCCTGCGGGCTTCGGGATCGCGGTGTACCAAAGATTCCACAGTTCGCCATCACGCACGGCATCGCACAAATCATCGTGGTGCGAAAGCGCGAGTGGTTCGATCTGTGCGTGTCGCCCGGCTAACACAGTTGGATCAGTCAAGGACATCATGGTGAAGCGCTCCCCGATTGCAGCGTGACCAGTCCAACAGTCCTTGCCGCCAAATTGAGCTTTGCATCAAAGCTGGCAAATAGAATTGGCTGGCGCCGGTTGCTTTTGACGATGAGTGCGGATGCAAGTTGTATCGCATCCAGAGACCGCAACGAATGGGTGGCGAGCAGCCGGCAGGCTGACTGCTTCAACCGTTCGGAAATGCGCACCTGAAGATAACCCGCTTTGAGGTCTGCGGGCATTTGCCGCCGCAACGCCGCGCACGCAGCTCTCGTTAGCTTGTCTTCGCGCAGCAGCCGCGCAAATGCTGAATGACATTCAACCAGCGCCAACTCGGAAACAGCGAGCAGCCTGGCCTGGTGAAACGAGCGCGTTACCACATCGCCACCCGCTTCCTCGACGTACAGTTTGACCAGAGCAGATGTGTCAAGAAACAGAATCATCCGCGATCTTCGATCACCATGTCTGCCACCGAAACACCTTTCATGCGCGGCCTGCGCCTTGCAAGCATGCGTTCAAGCATCGCGGCCGGGCTGAGTTTGGGTGAGCTTGATTTGTGCGACTTTGCCGGTTTTGGCGGGGTGACCACAGCACGGACCTGTCCCTTGACCATCACCTGAATGGTTTCACCTTTGGAAGCGGCGTTCAGGTAGGTGCCGGGCTTCAACTTGAACTCTTGTAGCGAGACGTTCATGGTTGTCATTTGGCGACCCCGTTTCAATAAATGGCGGGTGGAATGAAGTTTACCGCCCGGCCCGCGCCATGAACACCAGGCGCTCGAACAATTGCACGTCCTGCTCGTTCTTGAGCAGCGCGCCGGCCAGCGGCGGCACCACGGTCTTGTTGTCTTTGCTCTTGAGCACCTCGGCGGGAATATCTTCAGCGAGCAGCAGCTTGAGCCAGTCAAGCAGCTCAGAGGTTGAGGGCTTTTTCTTCAATCCGGGCAAATCGCGCATCTGGAAAAACACTTC
>JANNCZ010000727.1:0-4307 GCA_031387185.1 Burkholderiales bacterium | reverse complement strand
TCCGGATCACCTCACTGCCATCCAAAGCATCACGCAGTGTGTGTGCTACCAGCACCAGCAGGTGGCCCTCGACGATGCCCAGCGTTTGCCAGCGGTACTCACCATGTTCAAACCGGTCTTGAGCCATCAAGGCGAGCGGATCGGCAAACGCCCGCGCCGCTGTTTCAAAACTGACGCGATGCCGGATCAGATTGAGCGCGGCTTTCTCGGGGTCCCATTCAAACTTTATTGCCATGCATTTATGTTACTACTTTTTAGTTACTGCAAATGGCTTGCGAAAATCGCCGCCAATCCAACAAGTGCCTACCAGCGAAATGGCGAAATCAGCAGAGACTGTTTTGCCCAGTTCACTCGCGTAACGCGTTTATCATGTTCTTGATGAAAGCCTCGCTAACCCTTCTCGACCACACCGTCCTACCCGCCGGCATTCGCGCGCGCTTCGTGGCCGGCATCAACGGCCTGTCCATGCACGTGCTCGAAGCGGGCTTTGAGACTGTGCCAAGTCAAACCAGGCGGCCCTGCGTATTGCTGCTGCACGGCTTCCCTGAGTTGGCCTATAGCTGGCGCAAAGTCATGCTGCCGCTCGCTGCCGCCGGCTATCACGTAATCGCGCCGGATCAGCGCGGCTATGGGCGCACCACGGGCTGGAACACCGATTACGACGGTGACCTCGCTTCGTTCCGCGTGCTCAATCTGGTGCGCGACGCGCTCGCACTGGTGGTGGCGTTTGGCTACCAGCAGGTCGATGTGGTGGGGCATGACTTCGGCTCGCGCGTGGCGGCCTGGTGCGCGCTGACGCGGCCTGATGTGTTCCGCTCCGTGGTGTTGATGAGTGCGCCGTTTGAAGGCGCTCCTGTGCTGCCCTTCAACACCGTGGGTGGCGCGGTGCAGCCCGAACCCAAATCGGCAGCCATTGCCCGCACGCTTGACGGCTTGTCAAAGCTGCCGCGCTCGCGCAAGCATTACCAGTGGTACTACTCGACGCGCGAAGCCAACGCCAACATGCAGCACGCAGCGCAAGGCGTGCATGCCTTCCTGCGTGCCTACTATCACCACAAGAGCGCGGACTGGAAGCAGAACCAGCCGTACCCGCTCAAGGAGTGGAGCGCGGCCGAACTCGCCAAGCTGCCCACCTACTACGTGATGGATCAGGCGCAGGGCATGGCCGAAACTGTCGCGGCCGAAATGCCTTCAGCCGCCGCCATTGCCGCGTGCCAATGGCTGCCCGATCACGAACTCGCGGTCTACAGCAGCGAATACGCCCGCAACGGTTTTCAGGGCGGCCTGCAGTGGTACCGCTGCGGCACTGAGCCGGCGCAGTCGGCTGAGCTGGCGCTCTTTGCCGGGCGCACGATTGATGTGCCGGCCATGTTCATCGCCGGCAAAAGCGACTGGGGCACGCATCAAAACCCCGGCGCGTTCGAGCGCATGCAGGACACTGCCTGCACGCAGATGCGCGCATGCCATCTGATCGACGGCGCCGGGCATTGGGTGCAACAAGAGCAGCCGCAGGCGGTGAGCCGCTTGCTGCTGGATCTTTTGCGTGCGCGACACTAGAACCATATCTTTGCAAAATATCGCTTATTAACGATTTATTGCATTTATCATCAATAAATGATAAATTGCATTTATCACATTTACACGATATATTGCAAAGATGGATCATCCCCTTCAACTGGCCAGTCAACTGGCCCGGCATTTGAAATCCCTGCGCAAATCGCGCGGCCTCACGCAGGCGCAACTGGGTGCGCTGATTGGCGTTGGCCAGGTGCGCGTGGCGGCGATTGAGAAAAATCCGGCTGCGGTTAGCCTAGATCAGTTGCTCAAACTGCTGGCGGCGCTTAATGCTCAGTTGGTGTTGCGCGAAGCGCCGCCGGGCAGCGGGGACGAAGCCCATGCCAGCAGCGGCGCGCGGGGTGAGTGGTGAGTACGCGCACGCTGAATGTCTGGATGAACGGCGAGCTCACCGGCGAGTGGCGCATCGCCCGCACCGGCGCGCACGAATTTTCTTATGTGCCCGGATGGGTTGCTTCGCCCAGCGTGCGCGCGCTGTCGCTGTCGTTGCCAGTTACAAGCGACCGCACGCTGCGCGGTGCAGCCGTCGAACACTATTTCGACAATCTGCTGCCGGACTCAACTCCGATTCGCGAACGTATGCGCGCGCGTTTCGACACGCCATCGGCGCGCACCTTCGATCTGCTCGCCGCCATCGGGCGTGACTGCGCGGGGGCGGTGCAGTTGCTGCCACCGGAGGCTGCCCCCGGCAATATCAAACGCATCGATAGCACGCCGGTGTCAAGCCGCGACATCGCACAACTGCTGCGCGGCGTCACCCTGCCTGCCGTGCCCGGCGCACCGGGCGCGCAAGACCTCGATGACTTTCGCATTTCGATTGCCGGCGCGCAGGAGAAGACCGCGCTGCTGCGCATCGGTAAACAATGGCACCGCCCGCACGGCGTAACGCCGACCACACACATTCTCAAACTGCCATTGGGCCTGGTCGGTGGGCGGCAGATGGACATGCGCGAGTCAGTCGAGAACGAGTGGCTGTGCGCGCAGATTGCGGCAGCGCTCGGGCTGCCCGCTGCCGTCACCGAGATGGCGGTGTTCGATCAGCAAAAGGTGCTGGTGGTCGAGCGCTTTGACCGGCAGTGGATGCACCCCACTGCTTTACGCCGGTCTGCTGCGGCAGCGGCTGCCCCTGCGCCTGCGGCACCCGCACGCGGCACCTGGATCGCACGGCTGCCGCAGGAAGATTTTTGCCAGGCCACCGGCACACCATCGAACCGCAAGTATGAAAACGCCGGCGGCCCCGGCATGGCGCGCTGCCTGGAGATTCTGGGGCAAAGCGATGCGCCCGACGCAGATCGCGTGCGCTTCATTCAGAGTCAGTTGCTGTTTTGGCTGCTCGCCGCCACCGATGGCCACGCCAAGAACTTTTCGCTATTCCACAAGCGTGGCCACGCCTACACCCTCACGCCGCTCTACGACGTGATCTCCATGTGGCCGGTGATTGGCAATCGCGCCGGCCAGCTCGCGCCGCATGATGCCAAGCTGGCAATGGCCTTGCGCTCCAAGAATGTGCACTATCGTTTGATGGAAATGCAAACGCGGCATTGGCAGGCGCTGGCGCAATCGAGTGGTGTGCAGAATGCCTGGGGGCATCTAGAGGCGCTGGTGGAGAAGCTCGACGATGCACTGAGTGCGGTGGAAGCCAAACTGCCCGCCAGCTTTCCCGATGCCGTGTGGAGCAAGATCAGCAAGGGCATGCGGGCGCAGGCCAAGTTGTTCCGGGCGGGTTTGGTCCAACAGTAAGTAGCGGCACAGTGCCGTGTTGAAAAAATGCGGCATCATTGCCCCTTCCCGATCCAGTCGTTGGCGCGACTGGATGTGCATCATCCCGAACGCCGGAGACGCGCCTCATGTTTACCGCTCGATTGGCACTGGCTCGCCTTCGCATCTGGCCGCCGAACTCGATGCCTTCAGCCGCGCTTAGATGCGCAAGTGGGCCAAGGTCATCAAGGATGGCAATATCCAGGCTGATTGAGCCTCTGGGGCCAAGACGCAGACCCGCAAGGCTGCATCGCCACCAGCGCACCTGATCCGGACTGAATCGCGCAATGAATCAATGAACCGAAGACCTCATCATGACCCTCACCTTCACCTCACTGCATCCCCTGTTCGCCGCCGAAGTCAGTGCGGTGGATTTACGCGCCGTGCATGACAGCGCCACGCTTGAGCAAATCCGCGGCGGCATGGATCAATACGGCGTGCTGGTGTTTCGCAACCAGCCCTTCAAGGACGCCGAGCAAATCGACTTTGCCCAGCGCTTCGACGGCACTTTGCATGCGCGCACTTCCACCGCCGTGCTGACGCCCAACCGCTTCGGCAACGAAGCCTTGTCCGATATTTCCAACGTTGGCAAGGACGGTGAAATCCTGCCGCCCAACGACCGCCGCCGCGTCAGTTCGCTGGCGAACCGGCTCTGGCACACTGACGCTTCATTTGTGGAGCCATCGGGGCGCTATTCGATGTTGTCGGCACGCGTGATTCCGCCAGTGAGTGCCGACACCGAGTTCGCCGACATGCGCGGTGCTTATGACGCCCTTGATGACGGCACCAAAGCCTCGCTCGAAGGTCTGCGGGTACATCACTCGATTGCCTATTCGCGCGAGACCCTCGGCTTCGAGTTCGCGGCGGAAGAAAAAGACAAGCTCAAAGGCGCAGTGCAACCGCTGGTGCGTATCATGGGCAATGGTCGCCGCTCGCTTTACCTCGCTTCGCACGCCTCAAGCGTCATCGGCTGG
>JANNCZ010000681.1:0-2354 GCA_031387185.1 Burkholderiales bacterium | reverse complement strand
TTGCGCCCGGGCGGATGCATGGGCATGGTGAAGAAGCCGAGTTTCATGGCGCTACGCGTGGGATGGAAAACGCGCCGATGTTAGCTGATGCCCCGGTTTGCCGAAGGAGCGCCAACCGCAGGCAATGCACGGCAGGCAATGCACGATCACGCCGGCGCTGCGTCAGCGGCACCTTTCAGCGCTCGGCACCCATTGCCTACGGAATTGGATGCCCCTTGATGTAGAGCTTCTCTTCCTTCATGGTGCGCCCCAGCAGCTTCACCATCGAATACACCGCGCTGATGTGCGGCGTCGGCACTCCCAAAGTGTTGCCCAACTCGATCACCGCGCCCACCAATGCGTCAATCTCGGGGTCACGCCCGGCTTCGACATCTTGCAGCATCGAGGTTTTGTGTTTGCCGACCTTCTCCGCGCCACCAATGCGGCGCTCGATATCGACGCGGAAGGCGATGCCAAGCTTGGCCGCGACATCCTGTGCTTCTTTCATCATGTTGCGTGCCAGGTCGCGCGTGAGCGGATATTGGCAAATATCGATGAGGGTCGAATGGGTCAGCGCCGAAATCGGATTGAAAGTGAGGTTGCCCCACAGCTTCAACCAAATTTCCGAGCGCACCGAAGGCAGAATCGGCGATTTGAAACCGGCATCGGTCAACACTTGCGCCACGCGCTTGACGCGCTCGCTGTCGAGACCGCCGCACGAGGCGTCGAGTTCGCCAACCGGAAAACGGTCACCTTCGATGTGGTGAATCACGCCGGGCGCGGCAATTTCAGCAGCAGGGTAAACCACACAGCCAATGATGCGCGCCGGATCAATCGTAGCCGCCGTCTTGCCGGAGGGGTCCACTGAAGCGACGCTGCGGCCTTCGTACAGGCCGCCGTGGCGCTGGAAATACCACCACGGAATGCCGTTTTGCATCGGCACAATCACCGTATTCGCGTGCATCATCGAGGCGAGATCAGCGGCCACCGGCTCGACCTGATGCGCCTTCATGCCGAGGATGATGAGATCCTGCGCGCCGCTCAATGCGTCGACCTCGGTGATCTTGCCGGTCGCCTTGACATGGCTTGCGACCAGTTCCTGCCCGTCGTGCATGATGAGCTTCATGCCATTGGCGCGAATCGCGGCGAGATTCGCGCCACGCGCGACCAAGGTGACATCGTTGCCCGCGAGCGCGAGCTTGACGCCAAGCAAGCCGCCGATGGAGCCGGCGCCTACAACGCAAATCTTCATGTTTGTTCCCTCAAAGCGACAGGCGAAAAAACCTGTTTGATGCCGCCATCATACGCACAGTTGCTGCGTTGCGGTAGAGGAAAAATTCAATATTTATCCTTGATTTTGTTAATTAAATGCTTAAGACGTGTCGATCTATCTTGCATCGCAAAAAGCACCTGCACGTGCTAACATTTGCACTTCGTTGGATACGGTGGAGTTTGACTAAAGCCACCCAAATTCGCGATAATGCGCGCCCTTGTGGAGTTTCCGTCAGTTTTGCCGGAGCGCTTTGCGAACAGCACTACCACGGCGATTTAGCTCAGTCGGTTAGAGCAACGGAATCATAATCCGCGGGTCCGGGGTTCGAATCCCTGAATCGCCACCAATTTTCTGCTTCACCAGTCCCTCGTTCCGGTTCACTTCACTTCGGCGGGTCTCGCATATGCGGCAACTTTGGACGAAGACGGCAACTGGCATCGCTGCGCTGATCGCAGCCATCACGATTGGATTTGGCAGTCCGCCTGCGGATGCGCAGCAGCGCATGATTCCGATTCCGCCCAAGGCCAAGCGAGCGGACATTACGTTCAATGGCACGCACGAGATTTTGGTCGACGGCAAGCTGGCGCGCATGGCGCCTGGCGCACGCATTACAGACCGTAACAACATGTTGGTATTACCCGGCGCGTTAAGCGGGGTTGCGAAAACCAAGTACACCCTCGAAGACACCACCGGGATGGTCATGTTGGTGTGGATTCTCACAGCTCAGGAAATTGCCACGCCCGACCCCAAGCCCTGACGCGATACTCGCGCGACGCATCTGCGGTGGCCTCACCGTGCAGCATCCAATATCGCCCGCCGCCGCCCGTTTTCTCACCTCAGCAGCCCCGCCTATACTGCGGCTCCCTGCACCATGACCCTGATCACTGCTCCCCATAGCGCTGCGGCATCCGCCGCAGGCGAACACGCTTCTGCGCCCGGCAAAAAGGTCTTCATCAAGACTTTCGGCTGTCAGATGAACGAGTACGACTCGGACAAGATGGCTGACGTGCTGCACGCCTTTGACGGCAGCGTCCTCACAGCGGACGCGGCAAACGCCGACGTGATCCTGTTCAACACCTGCTCGGTACGCGAAAAGGCGCAG
>JANNCZ010000651.1:0-4924 GCA_031387185.1 Burkholderiales bacterium | reverse complement strand
GTGGCGTGAATGATGGTGCCGACTTTTTTGGCTTCGACCAGGGGCCAGACGTTTTTGAGCAGCGCTTGCGCAATCGCCGCCTTCTGCTCGACGGTGCGCGGGCGCAGGGTGGAGCCGGTGAAGGTGAGGCGCTTGACCATGATCGGCGTCATGTCGAGTTCGCACTTGGCACCTTGCAGGAAGGCAATCTGCACGAGGCGGCCATCGAGCGCGAGCGACTTGAGATTCTTCTCGGTATAGGCGGCGCCTACCATGTCGAGAATGACGTTGACGCCATTTTTGCCGCTCAACTCCCACACCTCTTTGGCCCAGTCCTGCTCGCGATAGTTGATCGCGGCATCAGCGCCGAGCTTCTTGACGGCAGCGATCTTGTCGGCGTTGCCGACCGTGGTGTAGACCGTCGCGCCAAATGACTTGGCCAGCGCAATTGCTGTGATGCCGATCCCTGATGAGCCACCGTGGACGAGAATGGTTTCGCCCGCCTTGAGTGCGCCGCGCTCGAACACGTTGGTCCACACCGTGAAGTAGTTCTCCGGCAGGGCCGCGGCTTCCAGCATCGACATGCCCTTCGGTACCGGCAGGCAGTTCGAGGCGGGGGCTGCGCAGTACTCGGCGTAGCCGCCACCGGGCGTCAGCGCGCATACGCTGTCACCGATGTTCCACTGCGCAACGTCATCCGATTTGGCGACCACCTTGCCCGCGACTTCGAGGCCCATGTTAGGCGACGCGCCCGGTGGCGGCGGATAGCTGCCCGAGCGTTGCGCCACGTCGGGGCGATTGACGCCTGCGTAGGCCACTTCAATCAGGACTTCGCCAGCCTTCAATTGCGGGAGCGGGCCATCCTTGACCTGCATGCAGTCGGGTGCGCCGCCGGTGCCATGGTCGATGAATTTCATTTGGGTGGGCAGCATGGGAATCCTCTATTGTGATTTTGCGGGCTTGCGTGACGCTGCGTTCTTCGATGGCTTGGTTGGCTTGGACAGTTTGACCGGCCCGGATGGTTTGGCCGGGCCGGACGGTTTTGCCGATTTGAACCGATTGCGTGGCTTGGGCTGTTTGGCTGGTTTGGGCGGCTTGACTGATTTTGACAACTTGCCTGACTCGACCGGCAGCGCTGACGCCGTCTGTAACGGCACGTCCGGCATGGCATCAATCAACTGCAAGTCAATCTTGAGCGCGTCTGGATCAGCGCGCACAATTTTCACGCGCAGGCGTTGTCCGAGGCGGAAGGTCTGGCCGCTGCGCTCGCCACGCAATACATGACGCGCTTCGTCGTACTTGAAGTAATCGCGGCCCAATTCGGTAATGTGAATCATGCCGTCGATCAGCAGATCATCCAGCGTGACAAAAATACCGAAGCCGGCCACACCGCTGATCGCGCCGTCAAACTCATCGCCCAGATGCTCGCGCGCATACATGCACTTGAGCCAGGACGACACCTCGCGCGATGCTTCGTCGGCGCGGCGCTCGTTGCTCGAGCAATGGACACCGAGGGCATCCCAGTCGGCCTCGACATACTTGCGCCGCTGCAACACTGCCTTGATCGCGCGGTGCACCAGGAGATCGGGATAGCGCCGGATCGGCGACGTGAAATGCGCGTAGCGATCGTAAGCCAGGCCGAAGTGGCCGATATTGTCGGGACTGTATTGCGCCTGCTGCATCGAGCGCAGCATGACACTGGACACCAGCAGCGCGTCGGGCCGGCCCTTGATGAGTTGCGACAGCTTGGCGTAATCCTTGGCTTGCGGGTCGTCGCCACCGCTCAAGGGCAGGCCGATGCCACCGAGAAATTCGCGCAGCTTTTCGAGTTTTGCCGGCGTCGGCCCGGCATGCACACGATAGAGCGCCGGGTGTTTGGCTTTTTCGAGGATGCTGGCGGCGCACACGTTGGCCGCAAGCATGCATTCCTCAATCAACTTGTGCGCGTCATTGCGCACCACCTTGATGATGCGCTCGATCCGGCCCGCCTCGTTGAAGAGCATGCGTGCTTCCATCGACTCAAAGTCCACCGCACCGCGCTCGCCGCGGCCACGCAGCAGGGCGTGATACACCTGCTCGAGCGCATGCAACGGGGCGAGCAGTTTTTTGCGTTGCTTTGCTGCGGCACCTGCCGGGTCGGCCAATATGGCTGCCACTTCGGTGTAGGTGAAGCGCGCTTGCGAGTGCATCACAGCTTCGTAGAATTCGTAGTCCGTGATCTCGCCTTCCGCACTCACGGTCATGTCGCACACCATGACGAGGCGGTCGACTTCGGGATTGAGCGAACACAGGCCGTTCGACAACTTCTCCGGCAGCATCGGAATCACGCGGCGCGGAAAGTAGATCGAGGTGGAGCGCTCACGCGCGTCGGCGTCGAGCGGCTTGCCGGGAATGACGTAGTGGCTCACATCAGCAATCGCGACGATCAGGCGAAAGCTGGAGCCGCCGGCCCGGTTGCCCGCACCTTTGATTTCGCAATACACCGCGTCGTCGAAATCGCGCGCGTCCTCACCGTCGATCGTGACCAGCGGCAGCTTGCGCAAATCGACGCGGCCGGCATAGTCGGACTTGCGCAGCAGCTCGGGCAGCGCGGCGGCCTCAGCCATCGCCGGTTTGGAGAACACGTGCGGCAGATCAAATTTGCGCAGGGCGATTTCAATTTCGATGCCCGAGTCGTTCTCGTTGCCCAGCACTTCGTCGATGCGCCCTTTGGCACCGCGACCGTCTTGCGGGTAGGAGGTGATCTCGGCGCTGACCACGGTGCCGTCTTCCGCTTGAGATCCACCTCTGCCTTGGGAACCATCGTCAGCCCGGGCTGTTGGCACGGAAACTTCCACCGGGTGCGGAAAATTGCGGTCGCGCGGTATCACCATCCAGCGTGCGCCGTCGCGTTGCAACTTGCCGACCACGCGCGACACTGCGCGCTGAGTCACTTCAATGATGCGTGCTTCCTGGCGACCGCGCTGGTCAGGGGCCTTGCGCGCAAAGCTCACGGTGTCGCCGTGCATCACGCCTTCGAGCGAATGCGGTGGCACAAACAGATCGTCGCCCCCACCGGCGGCGGCGATGAAGCCGAAGCCATCGCGATGACGGCTGACCACGCCTGATTCGGTCTTCGGCTCGAGACCCGGATGAAACTTGCCACCGGCCTTCATGATGAGTTCGCCATCACGCAGCATGGCATCGACGCGGCGGCCCATGGCTTCGGCCACGTCGCGGTCAATGCCGAGGCGCTTGGCGATCATGCCGTAGGTGAGGCCGGGGTCGCTCGCCACTACAGTGGCAATTTGTGCGCGTTCGGGGATGGCGATGCGCATGTCTGCGCGACCGTGGGAGCGCCCGGCATCGCGCCCATCCGCGCGCCCCGAGGTGGGTACCGAGGTGGGTACCGAGGTGCGTCCAGCATCACGCGGGCGCGCCGCAAACGCCGCGCTTGGCCCGTAGGTACGGCCTTCCGGCGCAGCGCCATGTGGGTTTGATTTCGCCCGTTTGGAGACGGGTGCAGAGCGAATTTTGGGTGTTTTACGTTTCAATTTGGTTTATAATTTCTTATCTGATTGCAGACGATTTATGTTGGTGGGTTGTCCGTTTGCAGTCTCCGCGCCCAGATGGCGGAATTGGTAGACGCACTAGGTTCAGGTCCTAGCGGTGGAAACACTGTGGAGGTTCGAGTCCTCTTCTGGGCACCAGCATTATCAGTGGTATCGCGCGTGGCAACACTACGCGTCATCACTGGGCGAAACCCGCTTCGGCGGGTTTTTTTATGGCTGGTTGCAATGCTAGGCAACACGTGCCGCCAGTTCTTCAGGCTTCATCTTGTCGTAGACCTCAAACGGCTGGTGGATCCACGGATTGTCGGGCAGGTCGTCAGCCCAATAGTCCGGCGTGAACACCGAGCAGCCCTTTTTCCAGATCACTGCTGTCTTGACTTTCTTGATGCCGGGATAGCGCTGCCGCAGGTGCTCGACCACCACCTGCATCGTCTTGCCGGAATCAACCAGATCATCGACCAGCAGAATGGTTTCACCGAGGCGTTCGTTTACCTTGGCCATGTGTTGGCCGATGGTCAACTCGCCCTGTGATTCTTCGGTCTTGTCGGCATTGGCGAAATACGATTGTGTGGCCAGCACCGCGAGTGGCTGGTTGAAGATACGCGACAGCGTGTCACCGACGCGCAGACCACCGCGCGCCAGAGCGATGATTTGATCAAAGCGATATCCCGACGCCTGCACCTTGGCAGCCATTCTCTCAATCGCGTGGTGATAGTCATCCCAGGAAACGTAGAGGTCGGCCATGATGATGCGTGCGCTTGGATTGACGGCTTATTTGAAAGGGTGCGAGAGCACGATGGTTTCGTCACGGTCGGGTCCGGTCGAGACCAAGGCAATTTTGGCACCACAGGCCTGCTCCATGCGGCGCAGGTAGTTCTGCGCGTTGACCGGCAGCTTGGCCCAGTCGCTGATGCCCGCCGTGCTCTCTGACCAACCCGGCATTTCTTCGTAGACCGGCACGCAGGCTGCCGCACCATCCGCACCAGGCGGTAGCAGATCACAAGTGGTTCCGGTGGCGTCGGTGCGATAGCGAATGGCCAGTTTGACCACCGGCAGGCCGTCGAGCACGTCGAGCTTGGTGATGCACAGGCCGCTGATGCCGTTGATCTGGATCGAGCGCTTCAATGCCGGCACATCGAACCAGCCGCAACGGCGCGGGCGACCGGTGACGGAGCCAAACTCATTGCCTTTCTTGCGCAGATAGTCACCGGTGTCGTCTTCGAGTTCAGTGGGGAACGGCCCCGAACCGACGCGCGTCGCATAGGCCTTGGTGATGCCGAGCACGTAATGCAACTGCCCCGGCCCCACGCCCGCACCCGCCGCTGCTGCACCGGCCACACAGTTGCTGGAAGTGACGAACGGATAAGTGCCGTGATCGACGTCGAGCAGCGTGC